>NZ_JACHTO010000009.1:0-69049 GCF_020135895.1 Campylobacter sp. 2457A
GAATATATTTAAAGAAAGGAAAAACAATGCAAAAAATACTTCAAATTGATTTAGAAAAAAGAAAAGCTTTAGAAAATTTAAAAAATCTAGGTTTGGTAGGATTAGGCGGAACAATGCTTTTTAATTTAAAAGAACAGCCTTTAGTTTTTAATCAAGAATTAACTTATGTAAATACTTACAATAAGTATCTAAATTTAGATATCAATTCTTTTTATATCCCTTCTGTGCTTATGTCTTTACTTCAATTAATTAAAAAGACTCAAGATGCTTTTTATATTAATGTTTTAATCAATAGCGATACACATTATAAAAATCCTTTATTACAATACACCATCACTCAAAAACAAGAACATAAAAATATCGTTTATGCTTTAAAAAACGATGAAAGTTTTAATACTTTTCATACTTTAAATGATTTAAAATTGGCTTTAGAAGAAAAGAATTTTTATCTTAATTTTTTAGATTTAAACAATAAAGAAAGTCTTATGAGTTTTTATAATTTTTTACTAAAAGATAAGAATTTGGAATCTTATTTTTATTTTAAGGATCAACGTTTTTATATAAGTAAGAAAAATCTTAGAGAACTTCAAGTCAATACAGACTTAGATTCTAGAATGAGTTTAGATCTTTATTTAAAACTTCTCAATGATTTTAAAGTTTTAAATAAGTTTGAACTTATAGAGATTTTAGAAGCTTTAGCGCAAAATAATATTAAGGCTTTATATTTGAATAAGAAATTTACTTTTTCACCTTTCTTGATAAATTTAAGGGTAAAATAAAAACTTAGATATAAAAAAGGACTAGGATGAAGATAAGAGTTTATTACGAAGATACGGATGCTGGCGGAGTGGTCTATCATAGCAATTATTTAAAATTTTGCGAAAGAGCTAGAAGTGAAGTTTTATTTTCTAAAAAAGCTTTGATATTTGATGCTACTAATGGCCATTTTTTGCTTACAAAAGCAAATTGTAATTTTATAAAACCTGCTAAACTTGGAGATATAATAGAAGTTGAAACAAAAATTTTAGAAATTAAAAATGCTTCTGTGGAAATTTTGCAAGAAATTTACAAGGATAAAGATAGGATTTTTAAATTAAATGGAACTCTTGCTTATATAAAAAAAGAAAAACCTGCCAGAATGGAACCAGAAATTAAAAAACTTTTTGAAGAATTATTTTAATTCTTCAAAATTTGATTTGACGCTTTGCATCAGATGGACTTTGTATAAAACCTGCGAGTCTTCAATTTTTTCATCAAAAATACTTTTGCTTTCTTGATTTAAAAAATTGGTATAAAAATAATCAGTTCCTATGCTTGTTGCGTAAGCTACCCAATTGTAATCTATATTTTGGTTAAAAATTTCATTCAAATAAGATAAATTATCGTCATGATTATTAATAGAATTTGCAATAATAAAATTTTTTCTATCAGCTTCTTGAGTAAGATTTAAAAATGCAGGATTATAGTTTATTTGAGTGGATAATAATATATAAGGATGTATATTATAAACACGTAATTGAGAGCTTGTAAGCGCTGTTTTTACTAAAGGTGTATTAAAAAAAATAGAAGCTTGATTTAAACTTCCTTGAGATCTTAGTAATTTATAAAAATCAAGTTTTTCTCCATCAATTTTATAAATTCTTGCATTTTGATTTTTACTATTGAGTAATATACGTGTATTTAGGTTATCTGATAAAATAGAATTATCTCCAAAAATTGCTATATTGGAGTTAGCTTTTTGTAAAAGAGCCATAATTTGAGCATCATAATCTATGCTACCAAAAATTATATTTTGATTTAAATTAGAGGCAAAATTTTTATGAAGAGTTGGGATAAATATCTTCATATTCTTAGAATAATCTTTAAGAGCGTAAGCACCCTTTAGAGTAAAAGCCGCAATAACATATTGATAACCTTGAGCTTCTATTTGATCAAGAGTTTGGTGTATTTTGTTTTCATCTTCTGTGCCTATTAAAAATACTTTAACTTTAATATCTGCTCTTTGTCTTAAAAGATAGGCAATGCTAGAATTTACAATAGTGTTAGAATAGCTTTTAATTGTTTTTTCAGGAATAATAATGGCCAATTTAACTGCTGTAATTTTTTGTACAGCTTGATCAAAATCTGTAATAGAATTTAAAAGTTTTGCATAAACATTGGATAAAAATTGATCTTTTTGATCGCTAAATTCACTTAAAAAACTAAGGTAAAGTCTAGATTCTAATAGGTCAAAAAGACAGTTTATCCCACATTCTTGAGTGCTTAGATTGGGATAAAAATTCTCAGAAGGCGGTATATCTACTAATCGTTGTTCTCTAGCTACAAGAAAGCAAAAACATAATCCCAAAATTAATAATATTTTTTTCATAAAAATCCTTTAATTTTTTTTAGATCTTCTATAAATTTTTTTTCATAACTTGGATTTTTTTCTATAAATTCAAGTTCAAAACTAGCCATAAAAAAGAAATCTTTATGAGTAAAAATTTCTCCTCTTAAAGCATTAAAATCGGAAAAACCCAAGCTATTAAAAGCATATTCTCCCAAGCAAAGGATGAATTTAGGTTGAAGTAATTCTACTTCATTCCAAAAAAATGGTAAGCAAGATTGTAGCGAAAAATCATCAAATTTTCCATTAGAAAAACATTTAAAAAGATATGAAAAATAAAATTGCTCTTTTTTAAGCCCTAAGATATTATAAATATAACTTTGCAATGTTTTACCTTTTTTTGATTCTAGAATGCAACCATTTTCATTTTCAATCTTTTGTCCAAAAGTATCTAAAATCATTAAATTAACTGGTTTTAATTGATTTTCCATTAGCGTAAAACGACGGAATTTTGAAAAATGACATAGATTGCATTTTTGTACATTTGATCTTAAGTCTTCAAAATTTTTTATTTTTGATAAAATCTTATGAGGCTTATTGTCTGTAAAATTATATCCCATAGCTTTTAAATAATATAAACTTCTTATCATTGACTGCAAACTTAAAAATTATCTATAAAATTAAAAATACTGATTTTTTTAAAAATTTAGCAAAAAAAAATTAATCTTAACTATAAAAGCAATTTATAAGTAAGATTAAGGTAAAATTCGCTTTTATTCTTTATTTTCAAAAATAAAATTAAGGAAAATTTAAAATGAAAAGAACTTATCAACCACATGGTACTCCAAGAAAACGTACTCACGGATTTCGTGTTAGAATGAAAAGTAAAAATGGTCGCAAAGTGATCAATGCAAGACGTGCTAAAGGTAGAAAAAGACTCGCTGTGTGAAATTTTTTGAAAAAATCAGCAAAAATGAAGAATTTTCAGCTGTATATAAATTGGGAAAAAAATGGTATTGTGATGGCATTATTATTTTTTATCTCAAATGCGATGAGCAAAAAATGGCAGTTGTTGCAAGTAAAAAAGTTGGAAAAGCAGTGATTAGAAATCGCTCCAAGCGTATCTTAAGAGCTTTGTTTTCTCAAATTGAAACAGAAATTTATAATGGAAAATATATTTTTGTTGCGAAAAATGAAATCACTCAATTTTCTTTTTCTAAATTAGAGAGAAGCTTAAAATGGGGTTTAAAGAAGCTACAATGTTTAAAATAGCGTGTTTAAAATTGTTAATGATTTATCAAAAATTTTTAAGCCCACTTAAGCCTTCTGTATGTAGATTTTATCCTTCTTGTTCAGAATATGCTTATTGGCAATTCCAAAAAAAAGATTTTTTTTCAGCTTTTTATTTCACTCTTATGAGAATTTTAAGATGTAATCCTTTTTTTAAAGGTGGGTTTGATTATCCAAAAATTAGAAAAAAAATAACTCCTTACAATTTTTGTTTTAAACCAATTTTTTTATCTCAAAAAAAACTTTGCTATTTTTATATACCCTATAATGATAGAACTTTTTATTTTGTCAAAATTATATTTAAAAGGATAAGCTAGTGAATAATACAAATAATTTTTTTCAACAAAAACGCATACTTTTAGCCGTAGTGCTTTCTTTTTTATTTTTTATTGTGTATGATTATTTTTTTATACCAAAAAATCCTCCTAAATTAAATCAAAATATCACAAAAGTTGAAACTAATTCACAATTTAGCGCACCAAAACATAACGCTCAACCTGTAGAAATTCAAGAGAATGCTTTACAAAATCAGATTATAGCTGATATTAAAAGCGATCATTTTGAGGCTAAAATTGATGCTTTGGGTAGAATTGCAAGTTTTTATCTTAAAGATAAAAAATATCAAAATGAAAATGGCGAATTTATCAATTTGATTCCTAAAAATAGCTTTCCTTATCCTTTGGAGATGCGTTTTAGTGATGAAACTATAAATGCTGAGGCTTTTAAAACTCCTTATAGTACAGATTGTAAAGAGCTTTTTGTGGATGAAAATGGTAGTAAAGCTATAAAACTTACTCAAAAACTTTCTTCTGGTTTGATTGTTGAAAAAAATATCACTTTTTATCCTTTGGGAAATTATAAAATTGAAGTTAGTCTTAATAAAAATAGCCATTATTTTATAAGCCCAGGTTCTCGCCCTGATATAGCGGTTGATACTTACACAGTGCATGGAGCATTAGCTATGGATGATAAAGAAACCATCCATACTTTTGAAGATGGAAAAGTGGATAAAGAAGAGAATATGCAAAATATCTGGATGACATCGGCTTTTGATAGATATTATGCTACATTTTTTTACAATTTTGAAAAACCTTTAAGTGTAACCATAGGAAAAGATACTCATGAAAATCCTTTAGTTTTTGCCTCTAGTGATAATAAATTTGAAGCGGGGGGTTATATAGGATCAAAAGAGCATGCAATATTAAGAAGTATAGATCCTCGTCTTGAAGCTGTAGTTGAATACGGCTGGTTTACTTTTATTGCAAAGCCTATGTTTGTATTTTTAAATTTCTTGCACAATCACATAGGAAATTGGGGTTGGTCTATAGTTGTAATGGTGCTAATCATCCGTCTTATTTTATTCCCTTTAACCTACAAATCTATGATTTCTATGAATAAATTAAAAGATTTAGCTCCAAAAATGAAAGAGCTAAGAGAGCGTTATAAGGGCGATCCTCAAAAAATGAATGTTCATATGATGGAACTTTATAAAAAACACGGTGCAAATCCTATGAGTGGATGTTTGCCTATACTTTTACAAATTCCAATTTTCTTTGCAATTTATCGCGTGTTATTAAATGCTATTGAGTTAAAAGCTGCACCTTGGATATTTTGGATACATGACTTATCGATTATGGATCCTTATTTTGTTCTTCCGATTTTAATGGGAGCAACAATGTTTGTACAACAACTTGTTACACCGATGACAATTCAAGATCCTATGCAGGCTAAGATTATGAAATTTTTACCTGTGGTATTTACTTTCTTTTTTGTGACTTTCCCTGCAGGACTTACTCTTTATTGGTTTATTAACAATCTTTGTTCTTTTATTCAGCAACTGATTATTAATAAAATTTTTGCTAAAGAACATCATAAAAAATAAAATGGAGTGCAAAAAATGAGAGTTGAAGCTAAAGATCTTGAAGAAGCATTGATTGAAGCTTCTAAAAGTTTAGATTGTTCTGTTGTTGATCTAGAATATACTATTACACAACTCCCAAAAAAAGGTTTTTTGGGTTTTGGTTGTAAAAATATTATTATCGAGGTTGAAAGCAAAAAAAAACAATTTAAGAAAAACACAAAAAAGAATTTCCAAACAAATAAAATCCATGAAAAAAATTTTTGTGAAAAAATAGAAGAAAATAAAGAAAGCATTACAATAGAAAACATAAAACCTAAAGAAAATTATATCGTTAAAAACGATAAGATTTTTGATAGTTTTCATCGCGAAAGCAAAGACACTAGAAATATCCAAAATATTTTAGATGAAATTAAGATTCAGCTTGAAAAATTGCTTAATTCCACTTGTTTTGATATTGCCTTAAAAGAATTAAAAATGTATAATGAAGAAAGCGTCTTTATCCATTTAGATGGCGAAGATGCTGCTTTGCTTATAGGAAAAGAAGCTCATCGCTATAAAGCTATTTCTTATCTTTTACATAGCTGGATTAATGCGAGATATAATCTTTTAGTGCGTCTTGAAATATCTCATTTTTTAGAGGATCAAATTCAAGGTATGCAAGGTTATCTTCAAAGCGTTGTTGAAAAAATTAGACTTTATGGAAGTGGTCAAACAAAGCCATTGGATGGTGTTTTAATTAAGATTGCTTTAGAAAGACTAAGAAGTGAATTTCCGCATAAGTATGTGGGTATTAAGCAAAATAATAATCAAAGATTTATAGTTATAAATGATTTTTTAAAAAAAGATGAATGATACTATAGTAGCAATTGCAACAGCGCACGGAATAGGTTCGATTTCTATTGTAAGATTAAGCGGTGAAAGAGCTTTAGAAATTGCATCAAAAATAAGCAAAAAAAAAGAATTAATTCCGCGTTATGCTACTTTTACCAAGCTTTATAATCACAAAGATGAATTTTTAGATGAGGCTATAATTATATATTTTAAAGCGCCTTTTAGTTTTACAGGTGAAGATATAGTGGAATTTCAAATTCACGGTGGTTTTAGCGTGAGTGAGATTTTGCTTGATGAGCTTGTAAATTTAGGAGCTAGATTAGCTCAAGCTGGAGAATTTAGCAAAAGAGCATGTTTAAATGGAAAAATGACTCCTTTAAAGGCTTTAAATATACAAGATTTAATCGTTTCAAAATCTGCTCTTGCAGCTAAAGTTATCGCAAGAAATATGCGAGGTGATTTAGGAGACCTTTTAGAAAAAATTCGCACCGATTTGGTTAAAACTTTGGCTTTTGTAGAAACAAGTATTGATTATGCTGATGATGATTTGCCACCTGATTTATTAGAGCAAATTAGCCTTATGTGTCAAGATAATGCTAAAATTTTAAGAGAAATTTATACGATTTCTCAAAGCAAAAAAGGACTTATAGAAGGTTTTAAAATAGCTATAGTAGGCAAACCAAATGTTGGAAAATCTTCTCTTTTAAATGCTTTACTTTCTTATAAAAGAGCCATAGTTTCAGATATAGCAGGGACAACTCGTGATACCATAGAGGAAAATTTTAAATTAGGTTCTTATTTGCTTCGCATTATCGATACAGCAGGCATTAGAGAAAGTAAAGATAAAATAGAACAAATAGGTGTAGAGTTAAGTAAAAAAAGTTTAAAAGATGCGGATATCATTTTGGCTGTTTTTGATTCTTCTAGAAAAGAAGATAAAGAAGATTTAGAAATTTATAATTTATTGCAAGATAGCGATAAAAAGGTATTTTGGATTTTAAACAAAACTGATTTGTGTGAGGTTTTTGAAAATAGTCAAAATATAGATTTTATAAAACTTAGCGCCCAAAATGATATTAATTTGCTTAAAGAGGAATTGGAAAAATATCTCAATTCTTTTGATGCTGAAGATACTATGGTAAGTTCTTTGGAGTTAATTAATTCTTGCAAAATTGCAAGTGAGGCTATATCAAGAGCAAAAGATCTTTTAAAAGAAAATTCTCTAGAGCTTTTTGCATTTGAATTAAATTTGGCAATAGGCGAACTTTCTAAATTTACTAAAGATTTTGAAAGAGATGAAATTTTAGATGAAATGTTTAGTAATTTTTGTTTAGGAAAATGAAAGGTAATAAAATGGATAAAGAAATTATAAAAGCACATAAAATCAGCGATGAAGAATATGATCAAATTTTAGAAATTCTTGGACGAGAACCTAATTTACTTGAATTAGGCGTTATTTCTGCTATGTGGAGTGAGCATTGCTCTTATAAATCAAGTAAAAAATACCTTAATGGTTTTCCAACCAAAGCGCCTTGGGTAATTCAAGGTCCTGGTGAAAATGCAGGGGTAATTGATATAGGTCAAGATATGGCAGCGGTTTTTAAGGTTGAAAGTCATAATCATCCTAGCTTTATTGAACCTTTTGCGGGGGCAGCAACTGGAGTAGGTGGAATTTTACGCGATGTTTTTACTATGGGTGCAAGAGTTGTTGCTGGACTTAATTCTTTAAAATTTGGAAATATTTATGATGAAAAATATGGAAATCATCAAAAATATCTTGTAAAAGGTGTTGTAAGTGGAATTTCTCATTATGGAAATTGTATGGGTGTTCCAACCATAGGTGGAGAATGTTCTTTTGATGAATGTTTTAATGGAAATATTTTAGTCAATGCATTTGCATTAGGGATTTGCAAAAAAGAAGATATTTTTTATGCTAAAGCTGAAGGGGTAGGAAATCCTGTAATTTATGTAGGATCAAAAACGGGTAGAGATGGGCTTGGTGGTGCTGTTATGGCTAGTGATAGCTTTAATGAGCAAAATAAAAGCTTAAGACCAACAGTACAAATAGGAGATCCTTTCAGTGAAAAACTTTTAATGGAGGCGTGTTTAGAGCTTTTTAAAAGTGATTTGATTGTAGGAATTCAAGATATGGGAGCCGCTGGACTTACTTCAAGTTCTTTTGAAATGGCAGGACGAAGCGGAAGTGGAATGAAGCTTTATCTTGAAAAAACTCCTATGCGTGAAAGTGGTATGACGCCTTATGAATTGATGCTTAGTGAATCTCAAGAAAGAATGCTTATTTGTGCAAAAAAAGGTTGCGAAAATCAAGTTATAGAAATTTTTAAAAAATGGGATTTAGATGCTGTTGTGATTGGTGAAGTGACAGATACGGGAAATATGGAGCTTTTTTGGAATAATGAGCTTGTAGGAATGATACCTATTGAGCCTTTAAGTGAAAAAGCACCTATTTTAGATCGTCCAATAAGTAAGCCAAAATATCTAGATAGCATTAAAGATTATCAATTTGAATTAAAAAATGATATACAAGATTTATTTATTCAGATGATAAAAAATGAAAATGTTAATGATAAAGCTTTTGTTTATGATCAATTTGATTCAAGCGTACAAACCAATACAATTAAAGCCGATGGAAAATTAGGTGCGAGCGTTATACGCGTAAAAGAAAACAATGCAGCAATAGCAATGGCTATAGAATGCAATTCTCGTTTAAATTATATTGATCCAAAAGTAGGCGCAAGTGCTGCTGTGGCAAGTGCTGGAAGAAAAGTAGCTTGTACGGGAGCTAAGCCTTTAGCGATTAGCGATTGTTTAAATTATGGAAATCCGCAAAATCCTGAAGTGATGTGGCAATTTGCACAAGGATGTGAAGGCATTAAGGAAGCTTGTAAAGAATTAAATACTCCAGTGGTTAGCGGTAATGTCTCTTTATATAATGAAACAGAAGGGGTGAGTATTTATCCAAGTCCTACGATTGTAAATGTTGGCGTTTTAGAAAATTCTAATCGCGTTTTAAAAGCAAATTTTGATAAGGCTGGAATTAGAATCTATCTTCTAGGAGAAACTTTAGGTCATTTTGCCGGTTCTTTAGTGATGAAAATTCAAGATAAAAAAGTAGCAGGAAATCTTAAAAATATAGATTATAAAGCAGAATTAATGCTTTGGGATTTTCTTTATAAAGCAAATCAAGAATCCTTGCTTGAATGTGCAAATAGTGTAGGAGTTGGCGGTATTGCTATAACTTTGGCAAAAATGTGTGCTATTTCTAAAAAAGGTGCGATTTTAAAAAGTGGTTTTAGCGATAAAAAAATGATTTTTGATGAAAGCTTTAGTCGTGTTATAGTAGGCGTTGATGAAACATGTGAAGAGCAATTTTTACAATTAATTCAAGAGTTTAAGATAAAAGCTCACAAATTAGGCGTAAGTACCGATGAGGATTGTTTTAGACTCGATGAAATTAATTTAAGTAAAAAAGAGCTTGAAAATCTTTATTTTGAAAGTTTTAAAGAGCAAATTCAATGAGTTTAATTTTAATCATTTTAGTTATCTTGGTTTTTTATTGGTATTATAAAACTTGGGAAAAACAAGATTTTTTTAATTCTACTGCACGCGGTGTTAAAGGTTTTGCAAAAGGTTTTATGCGTGGAGTAGTTGAAGAGAGAATGGATGAAATTAAAAGACGGATGAATTATTATGTGATTGCACTTTTGGCAAAAATTGCAAAAAGTGACGGCAGAATCAGTCAAGATGAAGCTGATATGATCACCCAAATTTTAGATGCAAATGCAAAAGATAGGCGAGAAAGAGAATTTTTAAAAGCAAGTTTTAATGAGCACAAAGAAAATTTAAATGATGCTTTTGAGGTTGCAAAAGATTTTTTAAGAGAAGTTCCTTTGCCAAAAAGTGAGCGTTTTAATGTGCTTAGAGTGCTTGTTTTTATGGCTTTTATTGATGCAGAATTTAGCCCTAAAAAGAAAGAAATTTTAGGACAAATTGCACAGGCTTTTGATATAAGTCAGAATGAGTTAGAGAATTTTATCAATAATTTTTCAAATTTAAATACTTCTAAACAACAAATAAGTCTAGATGAGGCTTTTGAAATTTTAGAATTACCAAAAAATGCTGATATCAGTGCTGTAAAAAAACAATACCGAAATTTAGCGAAAAGATACCATCCTGATATTTTAAATGCAAACAATGTTAGCGAAGAAGAAATTAAAAAAGGGGTAGAAAAATTCCAAAAAATAAACGAAGCTTATGAAAAAATTAAAAAGTATTTGGAAAATAAATGAAAATGCTTTTGTATATGGCTTTGGGTATAATTGTCACTATAATGCGTATTTGTGTTTTTGTTTATTGTATTGTTGGTGGATTAATTGCCGCACAAGAAGCGTATCATCTTAGAGGTGTTTTAGGCGAAATTTTATATTTTTTAGGTTTTGATAAAAAGAGTCTAATTGCAGCTATTTTAGTTTTTTTTATAAGTGCTTGGCTGATTACTCTTGTTGGTAGCGCCATCATTTTTATTGCTGAAGCAATTTTGTCTAAATTAATCGATAATATTTGGCAAATTCTCGGTCGTTCTTTGGCTGCTTTTGTATTTGCACCATATTATTTCTCAAAAGCTTTTATATATTATCCTATAAAATGTAGTACAATAGTCTTTAAATATTTATCTTGGAATGCTAAATTTTTTCTGTCTTTAATATGGGTGACACTTCTAACTATTTTACTTATTGTATTTTTTTATTTTGATACTATCAATTTAATTGCACATCAATTTAGTGGATATTATAAAGAAATTATCAATATAAGAAGAATAAATTATAATTATATTTTTAATATTTTTGGAATTTGTGTCGCTGTTAATATTATTAGTTTGGGAGTAATCTTTTTATTTAAGAAAACAGAAAGTTTGCTTTATATTAAAGCTTATAAAAAACTAAATCAAAGCAAACGGTATAAAAAAGAACAAGATAAAGATTTTTCTAGTCAAGAGCAAATAAATAATTTTGAACAAAGCGAACTTGATATGCTATTAAAAATCTTTGATTTAACACAAGAAACATTAAATAAAGAAAATTTAAAAAAACATTATAAAGAATTAGCAAGGCAACTTCACCCCGATCTCGTACCATTACATAGGAAAAAAGAGGCACATAATCAATTTGTAGAATTGCAAAAGAATTATGACAGATTACAAAAATATTTAAAGGAGTAAAATGAGAGCATTACTTAGTGTTAGCGATAAAGAAGGTATAGTAGAATTTGCTAAAGAGCTTGAAAATTTAGGTTTTGAGCTTCTTTCAACGGGTGGAACTTTTAAAATTTTAAAAGAAAATGGGATAAAAGTTGTAGAAGTGAGTGATTTTACAAAAAGTCCTGAGCTTTTTGAAGGGCGAGTAAAAACCTTGCATCCTAAAATTCATGGGGGAATTTTACATAAAAGAAATGATGAAAATCATGTTAAACAAGCCAAAGAAAATGGAATTTTAGGTATTGATTTGGTATGTGTGAATTTGTATCCTTTTAAAAAGACTACTATTATGAGTGATGATTTTGATGAAATCATAGAAAATATCGATATAGGCGGACCTGCGATGATCAGATCTGCGGCAAAAAATTATAAAGATGTGATGGTGATTTGTAATCCGCTTGATTATGAAGAGGTGATTGAGGCTTTAAAAAGTGGAAAAAATGATGAAAAATTCCGTTTAAATTTAATGATAAAAGCTTATGAACATACGGCAAATTATGACTCTTATATAGCAAACTATATGAATGAACGTTTTAATGGGGGTTTTGGATCAAGTAAATTTATAGTAGGACAAAAGGTTTTTGATACTAAATATGGGGAAAATCCTCATCAAAAAGGTGCTTTATATGAGTTTGATTCTTTCTTTAGTACCAATTTCAAAGCCCTTAAAGGTGAAGCTAGTTTTAACAATCTTACTGATATCAATGCGGCTTTAAATTTAGCCAGTAGTTTTGGCGATTCTCCAGCAGTTACAATAGTAAAACATGGAAATCCTTGCGGTTTTGCAATCAAAGAAAATCTTTTGCAAAGCTATATTAGCGCATTAAAATGTGATAATGTAAGTGCTTATGGTGGAGTGGTTGCGATCAATGGAACACTTGATAAAACTTTGGCTGAAAAAATAAATGAAATTTATGTTGAAGTGATAATCGCTGCGAATGTAAGTAAAGAGGCTTTGGAAGTATTTGAGGGTAAAAAACGTATTAAAATTTTCACTCAAGAAAATCCTTATTTAGTGCGTAGTTTTGATGCGTATGATTTTAAACATATCGATGGTGGATTTGTGTATCAAAATAGCGATGAAGTAGGCAATGATGAACTTAAAAATGCCAAGCTTGTTTCAAAAAGAGAAGCAAGTAGGGAAGAACTTCAAGATTTAGAAATTGCCATGAAAATTGCTGCATTTACAAAATCAAATAATGTTGTTTATGTTAAAAATGGAGCTATGGTGGCTATAGGTATGGGAATGACGAGCAGAATTGATGCAGCAAAAGCAGCCATTGCTAAGGCTAATGAAATGGGACTTGATTTACAAGGTTGTGTTTTGGCAAGTGAAGCTTTCTTTCCATTTAGAGATAGCATAGATGAAGCAAGTAAAGTTGGGGTTAAAGCTATAGTTGAACCTGGTGGAAGTATAAGGGATGATGAAGTGATAAAAGCTGCGGATGAATACGCTATGGCTCTTTATTTTACCGGAGTGAGACATTTTTTACATTAAATTTATTGAAAATTAAAATATTATTTAATTTAGTTTAAATAATTTTAAGTACAATGGTTTATAGTATTTTATTTATGAAAGCAATTTAAAATGTTTAAAACCATTGGATTTAAAGTTTCTTCGGCAATTTTTATTGTTTTATTGTTTAGTTTTGTGATAATGCAAATTATCGTTAGTTTTGATTTTAAAAATACAGCCAATCAAATCAGTAAAGAAAATCTTAATACGGTCAGTAATTTAATTTTTCAAACCATGAGAATGGCTATGAATTTGGGTGATCCAGATAAAATAAAAGAAGCAATTAATGATGCTAAGAGTATTGAAGGGATTAGCGATATAAAAATTTATCCATCAAAAGAAACAATAGAACTTTTTGATATTAAGAAGCCTTTGATTTCTAATGAAAATATTATTTTAAATCAATTTTCTAATCCTAGTTTGGTTTCCTTAGAGCAAAATATTAATGGAATAGATCATTTAAGGCTTATTCGTCCTTTGGTTGCAAATAAAACATGTATAGCCTGTCATGCAAATGTAAAAGAAGGCAGTGTGATAGGGGTTATGGATGTATATCATTCTTTAGAAAGTGTAGAAAAAGATATCTCAAAAACAAGCCAAACCTATATAGTGATTTTTACAATTGCTTTAATACTCACTTTAGCTGTTGTGCTTTTTATACTAAAGATCGTTGTAGGACGTCCTGTTTTGGAACTTTTAAATCATGCTAGAGAGTTAGCTCAAGGCAGTGGAAATTTAAAAGCACGAATCCGTATTAAAGGGCATGATGAAATCGCAACTGCTTGTGGATATATCAATCAATTTATCGAAAAAACTCATAAAGCTGTAAGTGAAGCGAGTTTGAGTTCTAAAAATGTGGAACATCAAAGTGTTCTTTTAAATTCAAATGCAACTTCTTTAAATGAAATTACGGAATTAAATCACAAAAAAATTGATTCAAGTTTTCATCTTGGAAATAATATAGGTTCTGATTTAAGAGAATTGGCTAATTTATCAAGTGATGCAAATACTGCAAATGATAAATCTTATGAGTTATTAGAACAAATGCTTAAGTCGTTATTTTCAGTGGCACAAAAAGTTACAGATCTTGCTGAAAGTGAAAACAGTTTGGCTAAGAAAATTTCAGATATGGTTGAACAAGCAAAAAATATACAAAAAGCCACCCAGATGATGAATGAAATTTCTGATAAAACAAATCTTTTATCTTTAAATGCGAGTATAGAATCTGCAAGAGCTGGGGTTTATGGCAAAGGATTTTCTGTTATTGCTGAAGATATAAGATTGCTTGCGAATAACAGCGAAGAATTTTTAAATAGTGTCGCGGTTATCACAAAAGAATTATTAATCAGCATAGAAAAAGTGGCTAATGAGCTTAAGGATAATTCTCAAAAAATTTATTCTTTAAATGAAGATACTAATTTATTAGCTAATAGTGCAAATGAGGTTAAATTTTGCAATCAAGATGCGAAAAATCTTGTGCATCAATGCAGCCAAAAAATAAAAGTAAGTCAAGAAAATATACAAGATTTATTAATGAGAATGGAAGAAAATGTTGAGGCGAGTGAAAAAAATGAAGAAATTTCAAAAATTTTACTTCAAGTTGCTGATGAGTTAAAAATAGTATGTCATAATCTTGATAATGAATTAAAGCAATTTCAAATTTAAAGGATAAAAGATGAAAAAAACTTTACAAATGACTTTAGCAGCTGCTTGTTTTGCTGGTTGTGCAAGTACTTCAGTGTCTTCTGATGCTAACACTCAAAATAAATTAGTGCAAAATCAGCAATTAAAAATAGAAAAAATAGTTGTTGATGGAAAAACATTTGATCCTAAGAATGCTGAAGAAACTCCAAATATTAGCTTTGATAAAGATAAATTTTACGGTTATGCAGGTTGCAATCGCTTTTTTGGATCATACACTAATAATGGCGATGCTATAAAAATCAACGGAGATCGTGCTGCATCAACTCAAATGCTTTGCCATCCTATGGATGTTATGAATTTTGAAAATTCTTTTCTTTCTAATTTCAATGGAACTTTTAAAATTTCAAATGAAAATGGCAAACTCGTTTTAAATAACGGCAAAATGAAAATCTTTTTTAAATAATTTTTAGCCCTTTTTTGGGCTACTTTCTTAAATTTATTTCAAAAACACAATTAAATTTTTTAATCAATAAGGGTATATAATGATAAAATCAATTCCAGAATGGAGTGAGCAAGAATATTTAATCCTTTCTTTACCACATGAAAAAACGGATTGGAAGCCTTATTTGGATGAAATTTTAAAAAGCTATCAAGAATTTGTAAGAGTAGTGAGTCAATTTCAAAAAGTTTTATTGATTGCTCCGCAAGATCAAGATTTTATCCCTTTTAAGGATATAAAAAACGTTGAATTTTTTAAATGTGATACAAACGATACGTGGATAAGGGATTTTGGTCCTATAGATATTTTAAAGAATGATCGTTTGCAAGCTCTTGATTTTACTTTTAATGCTTGGGGAAATAAATTTCAAAGCGAATTAGACAATGCTGTAAATTCTAAACTTTTTAATATAAAATTTAAAGAAAAACTTGAAAAAATCGATATGGTCTTAGAGGGTGGAAGTATTGATTTTAATGGTGATGGCACTATGCTTACGACGACAAATTGTCTTTTAAATGCAAATAGAAATTCTCATCTTGATAAAACCCAAATCGATAAAAAATTAAAAGAAATTTTTGGATTAAAACATATTATTTGGTTAGAAAATGGTTTTATTAAAGGAGATGATACGGATTCTCATGTGGATATTTTGGCTCGATTTATCAATAAAAATACGATAGCACATTGTGTTTGTGAAGATGGAAAAGATGAACATTTTTTACCTTTAAAGAAAATGCAAGAAGAGCTTGAAAAAACAGGATTTAATTTATTACCATTACCATTGCCTAAGCCTTTTTTTTATGATAATCGTAGAATGGGTGCTACTTATGCAAACTTTGTTTTTGTCAATAACGCTTTAATCGTTCCATTGTATAAAGATGATAATGATAATATTGTAATCGAAAGGCTTTCTAAGGCTTTGCCTGATCGAAAGATTGTAGGCATAGATGCGAGAGTATTTGTGCGTCAAAATGGCTCTTTGCATTGTTCTTGTCAAAATCGTTTCAAGGGCTTAAGATGAGTTTGCAAAAAAAAGCCACTATCGTTGCAAGTGTTTGTGCTCTTGGTTTAGCTTGTGTTAAATTTGTAGTTGGCTTAATGAGTGGATCGGTTGCAGTGCTTTCAAGTGCGATTGATTCTTTAATGGATTTTGCAATTTCTGCGTTTAATTTTTTGGCTTTAAAAAAGAGTGCGCAAAGGGCAAATGAAAATTATAATTTTGGCTTTTCCAAAATCGAAGCTTTAATGGGTCTTCTCGAAGGTGGTTTTATCGTAGGTGTGGGTATTTTTATCTTTTATGAAAGTATTTTAAAAATTTATTACAAAAAAGAAATCATTGATTTAAATTCAAGTATCTTTGTAATGATTTTTGCCATTATTGTAACCTTTTTTCTTATTCTTTTTTTAAATTATGTGGCAAAAAAAACAAAAAGTTTAATCATTGAAAGTGATGCTTTACATTATAGGAGTGATTTTTTAACCAATATTTGCACCTTAATTGCTTTAGTGCTGATTTATTTTACAAATTTATATATTATCGATGCTATTTTTGGGATAGTAATCAGCCTTTATACGGCTTTTTCTGCTTTTAAAATCATTAAAAAAGCTTTATCTTTTTTAATGGATCAAGCCTTGCCAAAAGAACAAGTTGATCAAATTTGTACTTTAATTTCTAAGCATCCAGAGATTATTTCTTACCATGAATTAAAAACGAGAAGAACACCAAATTGTAATTATTTAAGTGTGCATTTGGTTTTTTGTCCTATAATTTCGCTTTTAAATGCGCACAAAATTTCAGATGAGATTGAAAATAATGTGCGTTTGATGTTTAAAGATGAAAAATGGGATATACAAATTCATCTAGATCCTTATGATGATCAAGAACAAGAAAGGCAAAGACAATGAAAATAGCTCTTGTGCAACAAAAATTTCATTCCAATAAAGAACAAACAATACAAAAAACTTGCGAATTTATAGAAGAGGCGGCAAAAAAGGGAGCTGAGCTTGTATGTTTAGGAGAACTTCATCAAAGTGAATATTTTTGCCAAAGTGAAAATGTTGCTTATTTTGATTATGCAAATGATTATGAAAAAGATATTGAGTTTTGGTCAAGTGTGGCTAAAAAGCACAATATAGTTTTATTAACCTCATTGTTTGAAAAACGTAGCGCGGGACTTTATCATAATACAGCCGTTGTTTTTGAAAAAGATGGCAGTATAGCTGGAAAATACCGAAAAATGCATATACCCGATGATCCTTGCTTTTATGAAAAATTTTATTTTACGCCAGGTGATTTAGGTTTTAAACCAATTCAAACGAGTGTAGGTAAGCTTGGAGTATTGATTTGCTGGGATCAATGGTATCCTGAAGCCGCAAGATTGATGGCTTTACAAGGGGCTGAAATTCTTATTTATCCTACGGCTATTGGATGGTTTGATAAGGATGAGGAAGAAGAAAAGCAAAAGCAACTTGGCGCTTGGCTGGGAGTTCAAAAAGGACATGCTATTGCTAATGGTTTATTTGTGGCTGCGATTAATCGTGTTGGATTTGAAAAAGACGCAAGTGGAGTAGAGGATGGAATAAGATTTTGGGGAAATTCTTTTATTTTTGGCCCTCAAGGAGAAGAGCTTTGCTTGTTAGATAATGAAAACGAATGTGTTAAGGTTATAGAGATCGATAAAACAAGAAGTGAAAATGTAAGGCGTTGGTGGCCATTTTTAAGGGATAGACGTATAGAATATTTTCATGATTTAAATAAAAGATTTATCGATTAGATAAATCTTTGGCTAAATACTTATTTATCTCATCGATTTCTTTTTGACTTAAACTGATAAAGCTTACCTCTTTAAGTCTTGAAAGTAATAAATTTTTTTCAAGAATTTCTTTTTTTCCTATCTCTAAAGAAGTGATTGCGCTTTCTCCTATAATAAGTCTTTGAGTTTTTCCTTTTCTAAGCCCCCATATATTATGTATTACTATGTTATTATCCGTAATTTTTCCAGCATAAAGCATAATGTGTCCTGGGATGTAGAGCAAGGTTGTATAAGCTTTTCCAAATCGATTTAAAAAATCCTTTTTTTGATTATTGTTTAGCATGCTAATATCAAAATGATAAAAAGCATTTTTTTGCGCACCTGAATTTCTTGGTAAATAAAGCCCAAAAGCTGAAAATACATCACGAGTAAATAAAGAACAATCCCTTTCTAAATTATATCCACCCCAACCATAAGGCAAACCAAGCATTTGATTTAATTGATTTTTTAAATTAGCGTCATTTAGTTTTAAAGGAAATTTAGCAACATCCTTTTTTAAAATTTTATATTTTTTAGAGCCAATCTTTCCATAAAAATATTTTTTATCTTGTTTATAATACGGATAAATAGCACCGATTCTAGTCTCAAAGAAAAAATGATGATCTTCGCTAAAAACCGCTTCTTTTTCTTTGAGTGGCGTTATAAAGTGGAGTTTCTCATAAATTTTTGATCTAGAGTTGGAAAATGTCTCTAAATTTTGACTTTCTACAAAGCCAACTCCAGTTTCACTCAATACAAAAGCGTATCGTTTATCTTTTGTATAATGAGAGATTAAAACAGGCGTAGCGATATTTAAAATCGCATCATTTGCGTAATCAAATGGAAAGCCTTCATTTTCTAAAAAAGGATTTTTAAGTATTGCTTTTTGGGTAGGGATATTTTTAAGTAGGGTATTTTGTATGATTAAAGCTTTTTGATTTAACTTGCCTATATTTTTTATATTAGCATTATCGATTTGTTTTTCAAACCAAGAGATAGGAATTTCTTGTTTGTTAAAAAAATAATATTTATTTTTTGGGTTAAGATAAATAGGAAAAGCCCAAAATAAATTTTGATTTTTATAGTTTTTAAAAGAAGAATGCCAAGGTTTAAAAAATATTTTTTTATAATCTTTGGCGTTAAAATTGATGTTTTGATTAAATTTTGGCAATATATCAACACTTTGTTCAAATTCCAATTTAGCATAATGTGAATTTGTTTTATTTTCTTTAAAATGATTTGTAGGGTTTTTAAAGGAGCAAGCTGTAAAAAACAATAGAGAAAAAACTAAAATATATCGCATAATCAACCTTTTACAAAAAATCGTTATAATTAAAGCTAAGGAAATATAATGCTTGATAAACTAGAAAAAATTTTAGCCAATGACAATGTTTTTCTAAGCGGTGGTGCTGGGGTTGGAAAGAGCTTTTTAACCAATAATCTAATGAAATCTTATAGAAAACAAGGTAAATTTGTAGTTGCTTTAGGTTCTAGCGCGCTTTCTGCCTTTAATATAGGCGGCGTTACCCTGCATAGTTTTTTTTGTTTGGGTTATTGTGAAGATATGATGGCGCTTAGTGTTTTTGATCGCAAACAAAAAGAAAAAATTGCTAAATTAAATGAGAATTTAAAAAAAATTGATCTTATTATTATCGATGAAATTTCCATGGTGAGTGCTAATATTTTTGAAATGATAGGTTTTAGAATCAAAAATTCAAGGTTCGATGGAAAAATTTTAGTCGTAGGGGATTTTTTTCAATTACCCCCTGTGATTAAAGAAAAAAAAGAGACTCTTTTTTTAAATTCTTGCTATGCTTTTTCTTCTTTTTTTTGGAAAGACTTAAATTTTAAAAATGTTAAACTCTCGCAGCCTAAAAGAACTCAAAATTTAGAATTTTATAAAAATTTATCTTTAATAAGACAAGGTTTTTTAAATGAGAATATCATCGAGCAATTTAAGCAAATGTGCATTGATACAAAGGAACTAGAAAAATTAGAAGATGATTATACTTTGCTTTGTGGGATTAATAAAAAAGCTAATGAAATCAATGAAAATAAACTCGATCGTTTAACAACTCCTTTGGTAAGTTTTAAGGCTAAAATTCAAAAAGAAAATAAAGAACTAGAAGATGATAAATTGCAAAATTGGATTAAGAGTTTAAATATCTTAGAGGAACTTAAGATTAAAATCGGAGCTCGCGTTATTTTTTGTATCAATAATTGGGATAAAAATTATTATAATGGAGAGCAAGGAGTGATTGAAGATATTATCTATGATGAGGATAAAATTTATATCAGTATCGTAAAAAATAATGGGATTAATATCATGCTTGAACCTTATGTTTTTTTTATGGAGGAAATCGAGCAAAATAATGGGGAGCTAATTATCAATACTCTAGCAAGTGTGAGTCAATTTCCTATAAAATTAGCCTATGCTATTACCATACATAAATCTCAAGGCATGAGTATTGAAAAATTAGTTTGCGATATAGATCATATTTTTGAAAATGGACAACTTTATGTGGCATTATCAAGAGCGATCAATCCTGATACTTTAAAAATTTATTACACTAAGGGTGTAAAATTTGAAAATTATTTTGAAAATATTTTAAAATTTGATGTTAATGTGATTGATTTTTACAAAAATCATTTGTTTTTTGATCTAGAATTAGAAAATATAAGCCATTAAGGAAAAATAATGAAAAAGGTATTTTTTTGTATTTTTTTATGTTTCAATTTAAATGCACAAAGTCTTGAAATATCTAAGTTAAGAACAGATTTGTATTCTAAAAGCGGCGCTAATGTTTTAAAAAAGATTGAAATTTCTTTGGATTTTGAAGGAGAAAATTTAAAAGAAAATGAACTTAAGCTTATTGATTCTATCAATACCGTTATTTCTGGCTTTTTCTATGAGGATATCTTTACTGAAATTGGCAAGGATAATTTTAAAAAAGTTTTGAAAAAATTTATAGAGAAAAAATATAAAATAAATATCGATGATATTTATATTTTATCTTTAAGCGGTGTTGAAAAATTTGATTTAGAAGAATTTAAAAGATTTTTAGAGAGTACAGAAGCTAAAAAAAATAATACAAGCGATGAAGTGAAAAAAGTTTTGGAAAATTTAAGCGTTCCTGAAGTTCCACAGGTTAAAACTCCAAATAATATCAGCGTTCCTAATATACCTGAAGCAAAGCAAATAGGGCAACTTTTTGGCGATGGCAATGAAGATAAAAAAGATAATGGTGAGATCAGTCCTGATTCTCTTAATATCCCTAAGATCAATCCTTCAGAACTTGAGGAAAAAATCAAACAAGATTTGATCAAAAATCCACCACAAATTTTTAAAGAAAAAAATGCAAGCAATAATATTTCTAAAGAAAATTCAGATATGGGTTTTGATTTGAAATTAGATAATAATTTAAGCCACGTTCAATAATTTCTTATTGAACGATGTCGTAATTTTTTGGAATTTTAAATTCAAAAATTTTAGGATCAATTTTAGGATTTTTGATTTGATTGCTTAAGGTTATTGTTACGTCATTTTCAAATTCATCTTTATAAGAAATAGACTGAATTTTATCTTGATCTAAAATAAGAGTGTAATCAATCTTTTCATATTTTGCTAAAAGTTTATTTTTTGAAATTTGTTTAGCATTTTTAAAAATTTGATTAAGATTAGGTATGTTATCGAGTTTTGAAAAGATCACTTGTTCTAAATCATGTTCTATGATCGCAACTCGATTTTTATTGATATAAATTTCTTTTTTATTGGGTGTGGTATATTCCCAAAATGCTTTATCTTTGCTTATGATAAAATGTCCACTATAACGAAGCGTTGAATTTTTGGATTTAACTAGCTGAGTAAAATCGCTTGAATAGGTGTTAAAATCAAGATCAATAGCCCAAATTTTAACTACAGCAATTAAAAAAAATATAAAAATTTTTTTCATTATTTTCCTTAAAATTTTTTATTAATTCTAGCTAACTTTAATTAAACAATAGCTATAATGATAGCTTGAAATTTTAGCAAAAGGTTTTAAAAA
Source organism: Campylobacter sp. 2457A (assembly GCF_020135895.1). Lineage (NCBI taxonomy): Bacteria > Pseudomonadati > Campylobacterota > Epsilonproteobacteria > Campylobacterales > Campylobacteraceae > Campylobacter > Campylobacter sp. 2457A. Next base: position 22,081 of record NZ_JACHTO010000009.1, read on the forward strand.
TGTTTTTAAATGCTTTAAGAGCCATATTTGGAACAAAAAATGATCGCGAAATAAAAAAATATTTTAAACGAGTGGCACAGATTAATATGCTTGAGCCTAAATATCAAAATTTAAGCGATGAAGAGCTTAAAGCTGAATTTTTAAAATTTAAAGAGCAAATTATTAAGGGCGAAAAAGAAGAAAATGAAATCTTAAATGATGTTTTTGCCATAGTAAGAGAAGTAGGTAAAAGAACTTTAAATATGCGTCATTTTGATGTGCAATTAATCGGCGGTATGGTTTTGCACGAAGGTAAGATTGCAGAAATGAAAACAGGGGAGGGAAAAACCCTTGTGGCGACTTTGCCTGTTGTTTTAAATGCTATGAGTGGAAAAGGTGTTCATGTTGTAACTGTGAATGATTATTTAGCTAAAAGAGATGCAGAGCAAATGAGTGCGATTTATAACTTCTTAGGTTTTAGTGTCGGGGTTGTGCTTTCATCTCAAAATAATGACTTAGAGCATAAAAAAGCTTATGATTGCGATATTACTTATGGGACAAACAATGAATTTGGCTTTGATTATTTGCGTGATAATATGAAATTTTCAAAGGCTGAAAAGGTTCAAAGAGGGCATAATTTTGTAATTGTAGATGAAGTAGATAGTATTTTAATCGATGAAGCAAGAACTCCTTTGATTATTAGTGGGCCTACTAATAGAACTTTAGATGGTTATATAAAAGCCAATGAAGTGGCAAAAAAAATGAAAAGAGGTGAAGCGGTATTACCTCCTGCTAAGCCTGAAGGTGATTTTGTAGTGGATGAAAAAAATAGAAATATTTTGATCACAGAAGCAGGAATTGCTAAGGCTGAAAAGCTTTTTGGAGTGGAGAATTTATATAGTCTTGACAATGCTATTTTGGCACATCAACTTGATCAAGCTTTAAAAGCACACAATCTTTTTGAAAAAGATATACACTATGTTGTTAGAAATAAAGAAGTTATTATCGTTGATGAATTTACAGGGCGTCTAAGCGAAGGACGTCGTTTTAGCGAAGGACTTCATCAAGCTTTAGAGGCTAAAGAAAATGTAAAAATTCAAGAAGAAAGTCAAACTTTAGCTGATATTACTTTCCAAAATTATTTTAGAATGTATAATAAGCTTGCAGGTATGACAGGAACGGCACAAACTGAGGCGACAGAATTTTCACAAATTTACAATTTGGATGTTATTTCAATTCCAACAAATATTCCTATCAAAAGACAAGATAAAGATGATCTAATTTATAAAACTCAAAATGAAAAATTTAAGGCTGTCATTGAAGAGATTAAACAAGCTAACAAAAAAGGACAACCTGTTCTTATAGGAACAGCAAGTATAGAAAGAAGTGAAGTTTTTCATGAAATGCTTGTAAAAGAAAGAATTCCACACCATGTTTTAAATGCTAAAAATCATGAACAAGAGGCTTTGATTATCCAAGATGCTGGAAAAAAAGGTGCTGTTACCATAGCGACAAATATGGCAGGACGTGGGGTTGATATCAAAATAGATGATGAAGTTAGAGCTTTAGGAGGACTTTATATCATAGGAACTGAAAGGCATGAAAGTCGTCGTATAGATAATCAACTTCGTGGTCGTGCGGGGCGTCAAGGCGATCCTGGAATCAGCCGTTTTTATCTTAGTGTAGAGGATAATTTATTAAGAATTTTTGGTGGCGACAGAATGAAAGGGATCATGGATCGCTTGGGTATAAAAGAGGGTGAGCATATAGAATCTCCTTTTGTAACAAGAGCGGTTGAAAATGCACAAAAAAAAGTGGAGAGTTTGCATTTTGAAAGCAGAAAGCATTTGTTAGAATATGATGATGTGGCTAATGAGCAAAGAAAGACCATTTATCGTTATCGCAATGAATTGTTAGATGAAGAGTATGATATAAAAGCTAAGATTTCTCAAAATATTGCCGAGTATAGTGCTAGTGTGATGAGTGAGCTTATGATCGATGAAAATAATACCGAGTTTAATTTTGAAACTTTGAAAAGTAAAATTTTTGATGAATGTTCTACTGAAATCAAAGAAAGCGATTTTGAAAATCTCAATGCCATTGAAATGCAAGATAAATTAAGTGAAATTTTAGAAAAATCTTATCATCAAAAAATGGAAAAATTAGATGAAAAAGAATTACACAATATCGAGCGTATTTTGTATTTGCAAGTTTTAGACAATGCTTGGAGAGAGCATTTGTATCAAATGGATATTTTAAAAACAGGTATAGGTCTTCGTGGATACAATCAAAAAGATCCTTTAGTGGAATATAAAAAAGAGAGCTACAATCTCTTTTTAGAGCTTGTTAATCGTATCAAATTTGATAGTATAAAACTTCTTTTTAGTGTTAAATTTACTCAAGAAGAAGCTAAAGATCTAGAAAATACAGCGAGTAAAGAAAATGAAAAAATTCTTGAAAATTCTGTAGAGATTGGAGTAAGTGAAGATGGGCTTGATGAGCCTGAATTTAAAAAAGTTCCTAGAAATTCACCTTGTCCTTGTGGAAGTGGCAAAAAATTTAAAGAATGCCATGGAAAAAGTGGTCCAAAACAAGGAATTTTAGCTTGAATAAAAGCGTTTTAAAATATTTACTTTTTAAATATTTAAGATTTGATAAAGAGCAACCTTTTATCAATCTATCTATGCTTTTAGCATTTTTAGGAGTGTGCGTAGGACTTTGTGTTTTGCTTGTGGCAATGGCCATCATGAATGGTTTTGATAAGGAATTTGAAAAACGTTTTTTTGTGATGAATTATCCTATTACCATTGTGTCAAAATTTTATGCTCCTGTTGATGATGAGTTGGTTAATGAACTTAAAAAGCAATTTCCAAAATTGCTTTTTAGTCCTTATATCAGCACTCAAGTTGTTGCCAAAGGAGACAATCGCTTTGAAGGCGGGGTGCTTTTTGGTGTTAATTTTAAAGATGAAATTAAGATCAATGAAATCGTTGCTAAGGCTATTAAAGATCAAAATTTAAGCGGTTTTGATATCCTTTTAGGATCGGCTTTGGTGGATGAGTATGGCTTGCGTAAAAACGATATGATTTCACTTATTTTTTCAAATTTTAATCCTAGCGGATTTTCTTTGATCCCGCAAACTAAACGTTTTAAAGTAAAAGCTCGTTTTACTTCCGGACTTGCTTTTTATGATAAAGCTTATATGTATACTGATGTTAAAGCCTTAAGAAAAGTTCTTGGAATGAATGAAAATCAAGGTTATGATGGAATACATGTTTATAGTGATGATGCTTTTAAAGATGTGGAAAAAATAAAAAATTATTTAAAAGACGATTATATCGTTATAGGATGGTGGGAGCAAAATAAAAATTTCTTTTCAGCTTTAAAGCTTGAAAAAAGAGCACTTTTTATAGTTTTGATGCTGATTATCTTGGTTGCAAGTTTAAATATAGTCAGTTCTCTTTTAATGATTGTTATGAATCGTCGTAGCGAAATCGCTCTTTTATTTGCTTTGGGCGCAAGCAAGGCAGAGGTTAAAAAAAGTTTTTTTGCCTTAGGGATGCTTATAGGTGGTGGTGGTATGATAGTGGGCATTTTACTTGCTTTTATCGCTTTGTGGCTTCTAGGAAATTTCGATATCGTTACCTTACCGGCTGATGTTTATGGGACGAGTAAATTACCGCTTGATTTGTCGGTTATGGATTTTACTTTGACGGTTATAGGGGCTTTACTTATCATCGCTTTATCGTCTTTTTATCCAGCCAAAAAAGCAACTCAAATCAATGTTTTAGATACTTTAAGGAATGAATGATTTTTATAAATTAAAGTTGCAACTGATATCTATGATAACTTTAATTTTAGATTATTAAAATTATTCATTATATTTTACTATGGTTCTATAATAGTTTTTTTCTTTTTTATAGCTAGTTATAAAATGTTTTTCTTTTAATTTTTCTAGAAGTTTATAATTATATTCTTTAATTTCTATTTTCACATGCTTTCCATCTTGAAGAGCAATTTTTTTGTATTCGCCACCAAGATTGTTTAGAATATCTAGAATATCTTGAGTTTTTAAATTATCAATTTGTTTATATAAAAAAGTAATTTTTTTATCAATCTCATTATTATTTTGGATTACTTGTTTAATTGTGCTACTATTAAGTTTTTCTTTATCTTTAAATTTTTTATAAACAAAATCTATTAATTCTTTATTTTTGTTTTTATTTAATAATAGTTCGCAACATTCTTTTAGAATATTCTGTTCTATATTGTTCTCATTTTGAATTAAATACTTAACTATTAAATTAAAATTATATCCTAAATTTAATAAATACTTTATATTTTCAATTGTGCAAATTAATTTATTTTGTTCTATTATAAAAATTTGTAAATTTTTATTAACATCATTAAGAGAATAAAATTTACATTCTTGTTTTTTAATTATCTCCTTCTTTAGTACCTCATCTATATTATTGTTTATAAGTTCGATTACTATCTCTTCGCTTTCTTTGGTGTTATATTCTAATTTTAAAAATACATTTTTTATATATTCATTTAAATTTTCTTTAATATAATTAAATAGATTATTGTTTTTTAGTTCTTTAAAAAATGTATAATTTTTTTCATTAAACTTATTTTTATTTTCTTCTCTTTCAGCAAATAATGTTTTAAAATTATCAATATTTATTTCATAACTATTGTTTTCAATAATATGATTATATAATACATACTGTATTTTAATGTCATTTAGTTTTTTAAATTTAATTTTAAATTTTTCAATAATATCGATAATATTTTTGGAAGTATTCTCGTCATTTTGGCCTATAAATGATAGTGAAGATATATTGGAAAAATAAATTTGCATATTTTTACTTTTAAAAATTTCATTTAAGTTAACTTTAGAGGCCATCTTAATAATATTTTTTAAATATTTTTCTTTATTTTCAATTTTTTCAACTATACTCCAAAAATCATTAATATTTTCAATTAAACAATTAATTACATCTTTGCAGTTTTCGTCTAATAAATTTTTATAAAATTCTAAAGGATTAGTATCTTGTAAAAATTTACAAAAATTACTAAATTGTTGATTGTAATTTTTATAATTTTTAATAAGATGTAAAAATAATTGAATATTTAATATGAAATCACAGGTGAAATCATCTGATTTTAAATGATCTAAAACTTTATCCACATTGGAAAGTTTATAGTCAAATCCTAAATTTTCTTTTTTATGTTTAAGGTTTAAAACAAATTTTTTATCATTGTCTGTTAGATCATCATAGGTAAAATTTGAAATATATTGATCGTAATCTTCATCTATATAACCTTGTTCGATAAAATATTTTATCATATCCGCGTATTTATATTGTTCTATGTTTTTAAAATCAATATATTTGTAAAAATCTTTTAATGGAGAATTAGAAAGTGTATTTAAAGATTTAATTTTTTTTTGATATTTTTTATTCACATCTTTTATATCTATCTCAGAATAGTTATCAAATATTTTACAGTTGTTAACAAGTTTTGAAACTAATTCATAATTATTTTCTATATCTTGTTTGTTATATCCTAAATTATCATTTCGATCTATATATATCCTATGATAGCTTGAGTCGCTAGAAATAAGATTAAACAATTCTTCTGCGTAGCTCTTGGCAATATAAGATGCTAATTCACTTTTTTTAGTTTTAATGTAGTCATTTTTAGATTTTAAAATATTATGTAAATTACCTTCACTTTTCTCCAATTTTGAAAATTCTTCTGTATTGAAAAATTTATACACAAGTAGAGCAAAAAGTTTTGTATTTTTTAATTTATCATTTCTATTAATATTAAGCTTATCTTTATAAAATAAAAATTCATTATATATGTTGTTTATTATTCTTATATTGTGCATATATAACGAAACATACTTTAATAAATCTTCATCTATAAGCATATTATCTTTTTCAAAATATTTTATTATTTTTTCTTTTGAATTGTGAGAATTTATATACGGTATTTTTATTAAAATAAAATCAAAAAATTTAGTTCTTTCTTCGGTATTTTTTAATATAGAAGGTTTAATTGCGTATAAAAAAGTTATTTTATGTTTTATGCCTTCATAATTATTTAAAAAATAATTTAGTTGTCTAAGTCTTGTGAAAATGTCAATCTTGTCAAATCTGTCTAGATCTTGAAAAACAACTATCCGAAATTTATTTTTTTTAAAAAAATATAAAATTTCATCTAGATATTTATTGAGTAAAGATTTTTCATCGATTTGGGAAATCTCAATATCTTTGCTTGTAATTTTATTTATTGTGCTGTTTTTAATAATCAATAACATCTTATAAAAATAAAAATATAAAATAAGAAAATCTATAATACACAAAGTATATACAATGAAATTATTATAGTTTGAAATGTCAAAATTAGATTTTAATAAATTTTTAAAAGTTTCGTCAAATATAAAAAAATAAGAAAATATCAAAAGAAAAAAAGATGTAAAATTTATAAGAGCTTTCCAGAAAGACACTTCACTTATTCTTTTGAATTTGGATAAAGGAATTTTAGATTTTTCAACCCTATAAAATATCTGCTCTAATATTATTTTTTCTATAGTTTCTATTTTATTATCTATATTTCCAAATGTTGCTAAAGAAATGTCTAAAATTTTATATTCATTTAAATACCCGTATTGTTTTTCGAAAGATTTTATAAGGCTGGTTTTTCCTGATCCGTATTCCCCTTGGATTGCAATATTTTTCACTTCTTTGTTATCAATAGCATATTTTAATATTTCAATTTCTTTGTTCTTTGTATCATCATAGTGCGGAGTTGAAAATTTATATTTTTGAAGTTCTTCAGAATTTATTGGACTATCACTGCATGTTTTTTTTAAAAAATTTCTTATTTTCATAATCAACATCACCTTGATTTTAAATATATAAAATTATACCAACAATTAAATCTTTTTTAAAAATCTTATGTTGTTTTCAAGTAAAAATTTAAATTATTGCAATGAAGTTATTTAAAAACTTTATAATTCTTTATAAAATCCTTTAAAATAACCCCATCGACTCTCAAATCATAAGCTTTTTCCAAATCATCAAAGTTTTCTACTATCATTAAAATTTTGCTATCAAAAAGGTAAAATTCAGCCACTTCTGAAGCAAATTTTGCTAATTTTTCATCTTTAAAGATTAAAAATTTTGCCTCAAATACATTGCTTAAAAAAATTTCATTTTTATTTTGTATAAAAATGGCAAAATCCAAATTTTCATTTTTTGCTTTTTGGATAATTTTTTCATCATAAAAAAAACAAGAAATTTGATCGTTTTGCAAATTTTCAATTTTTTCTATAAAATTAAAATTCAAATTTTTTGCTAGAGGATGTCCAAAAATTAGCATATTAATTTACCTTTAAAATGATTTTTAAAAATTTTAGTTAAATTTTACTTATAAAAAAATTTGCATACTTGAAATTATAAAAATGTTTTTATGAAGAATAGGGGGATATTTTGTTTATTCAAGAGCGTAAAAACTTTAGACCCATAAAACCACTTTCTAAAATAGCTTATTTATTAAATGCGACGCTTTTGCTTTGTCTTTTGACTTTATTTTTTTATTTTAGTTTTAAAGTGAGTGTTTATCATTTTGATTTTGCTTTATTATTGGAATACAAAAAAACAATTTTGAATGGATTTTTAAATACTTTATTGATCAGCTTTTTTGCTTTAGGAAGTAGTATTTTTTTTGGTTTGGTGATTTGTTTTTTTAGCTTGAGTAGATTTATAGTGTTGAGATTTTTTGCTTTATTTTATATAGAAATCATTCGCGGAACGCCTTTGCTTGTTCAAGTATTGTTGATTTATTATATTATTGCCAATAATTTAGGTTTTGATAATAGATATTTTGTAGGGATATTTATCCTTTCTTTGTTTTCTGGGGCGTATCTGGCTGAAATTTTTAGATCAGGAATTCTTAGCATTGCTTTGATCCAAATAGAAAGCGCAAGAGCTTTAGGACTAAGTGAAAGGCAAATTTTATTTTATGTGGTTTTTCCACAAGCTTTGAAAAATATCTTAGCTCCTATTAGCGGACAATTGGCTAATTTGATTAAGGATAGTTCTTTATTGAGTGTGATCGCTGTAAATGAATTAACACAAAATGTTCAAGAGGTTAATTCTTATGTTTTTGCTACGCTTGAAGGCTATATAATTTTAGCTATAGCTTATCTTGTATTAACCTTGCCGATCGGTTTATTTTCGCGTTATTTAGAAAGAAAATATCAAAAATGAAAAAAATCCTTGACAAATGAGTATATATTTTGGCATAATCACATTTTCATTTTTAGTTTATGTCTCGTTAGCTCAGCCGGTAGAGCATCTCCCTTTTAAGGAGGGGGCCGTTGGTTCGAATCCAACACGGGACACCACTTTGGTCGCTTAGCTCAGTTGGTAGAGCGCCACCCTTACAAGGTGGATGTCATAAGTTCGAGTCTTATAGTGACCACCATTTCTTACTTCTTAGGTGCAGCGGTAGTTCAGCTGGTTAGAATGCCGCCCTGTCACGGCGGAGGTCGCGGGTTCGAGCCCCGTCCGCTGCGCCACTTATGTCTCGTTAGCTCAGCCGGTAGAGCATCTCCCTTTTAAGGAGGGGGCCGTTGGTTCGAATCCAACACGGGACACCACTTTTTTGGGTTTAGACCCTTTCGTCTAGTGGCCCAGGACAACACTCTCTCTGTGTGGAAACAGAGGTTCAAATCCTCTAGGGGTCGCCATTGTTTTTTTGGTCGCTTAGCTCAGTTGGTAGAGCGCCACCCTTACAAGGTGGATGTCATAAGTTCGAGTCTTATAGTGACCACCATTTTTTAGGTGCAGCGGTAGTTCAGCTGGTTAGAATGCCGCCCTGTCACGGCGGAGGTCGCGGGTTCGAGCCCCGTCCGCTGCGCCACTTCTATGATACTTTCTAAAATTTAAGTTTTTTTATACTTTGTTTTAAGGCTTTTATAAAATAATCAATATCTTCTTTTTCATGTGTGTAATGTAAGCTAACTCTTAACCATCCTGGTTTTGTTTTAAGCTCTTGATTATCCTTTAAACCAAGCAAATCATGCCCATAAGGTCCAGCACATGCACAGCCCGCACGCGTTTCAATGTGATGAGTTTTGCTTAATTCATAAGCAAGATCATAAGGAGAAATTCCTTTGATATTGAAAGAGAAAATGGGTAAGCGATGGGTTAAATTTTTAGCATAAAGAATCAAATCAGGTATTTTTTCAATTTCTTTTAAAAAATATTTTTTTAATTCCTCATCTTTCTTTTCTATTTGAGAAATTCCTAAAGAATCCTTTATCTTAAAAGCTAAACTAGCACGGATAAGCTGTAAAATTCCAGGAGTTCCGCCTTCTTCTAAAATTTCTTCATTGCAAAGATAACATTGAGAAGTTCTTGAAACGTATCCTACGGTTCCACCTGCTGCAAAACTAGGCTTGTTTCCGCAAAGATTTTTTTTGATGACTAAAAGTCCAGAGCCACCAATACCTCCGATGAGTTTATGCGAGCTTATAAACAAAGCATCATAATATTTGCAAGATATATTTTTATAAGGGATAAAACTAGAAGCATCAAAAGCCACTATGCCTTTATATTTACGCACTAAATCACTTATGCGTTTATAATCACTCAATATCCCAGTTACATTAGAGGCTAAAGAAAAACTAGCAATAATTTGTCGTTTTTTATTGTTTTGAAGAGTTTTTTCTAAAAAGTCAAAATCTATTTCTCCAAATTCATTTAAAGGTATCCTTATGCATTCGCACAAGCCTTCTCTAAAGGATAATTCATTAGAATGATGTTCATAAGGCCCAACAATTACTAAAGGCAGTGTGTCTTTTTGTATTTGAGTAAAATATTTTTCTTTCACTAGCGGAGGTAAATAAATTCCAAGTAATTCTTGAAATTTTTTTATCGCACTGCTTGATCCAGTTCCACAGGCAATAAGGGCAAAATCTTTATTTAACTTGAGACTTTTTTTAATATCATCTCTAGCTTGTTCATAAAATTGTTGAGTTTTAAAAGAATTTAAAGAGCTATCAGAATGGGTATTTGCATAGGTTGGTAATATTTTAGCGATTTGTTTTTCTACGCATTTTAAGGCTAAGGCACTTGCAGTAAAATCAAAATGCAAAACACCTTTTTTAAGTATAATTTGTTGTTTTAAATCTGAAATTTGCAATTATAATCCTTGTAAAAATTTGATAGAATTATACTATAAATTATTTTGTTTAAAAGGAAAAATATTAAATTTAATCATTTTGCGAGTCTTTGCAGCACTTTAACTTTGGGGAATGTTTTTGATTTTTATAGTATTTTTGATGGTTTTGATATGCTAGAAAAAATCGATTTTAATCAAAATATTTTTTACAATATAGAAAATTTACTCCTCAAAGACTATCTTAGAATAACCACTCAATTTAATTTTGATGAAACCACTTCTTACGCGCTTTCTCTTTTAGCTAAAAACAATAGAAAACGCTTTTCTATTAATAAAAACATACAGCATTTTAAAGCTTGGGCTATTTTAAGATACCTTTTAAAAAATGGTATTTTAAAGCTTGAATACAGCAAGGAAATTAAAAAAGTTAAAAATAAAAGAGAAAAGTTAAAAAAAGAATTAAGATCCTATGTGATACAAGATAAACTTATATTTCAAAATCATTTTACACGTTTCTTTTTTTATTTTTTAAAGCCCCATGAAAAATTCATTTTAGAGCAAAAATATGATAGAGTTTTAGAAATCATTAAGGAGAAATTTGAACTTTATCAAAGTTTTTGTTTTGAACAACTCTCAAGAGAATTGATCGAAAAGAGATTTGATATTTTGGGAGTGCAAAGTTATTGGAATAAGGATTTGGAAATAGATTTGTATTATCAAGATGAAAATTTGAGTTTAATCGGAGAAGTTAAATTTAAAAATAAAAAAATTTGCAAAAACATCTTAAATCTTTTAGAAATGAAAGCAAAAATCTTAAATTTAACGCCCAATTATTATATTATAATTTCAAAGAATGGTTTTAGTAAAGAATTTTGTAAAATAGCTAAGCAAAATTTGCTTTTAATGGATATGAATGATTTTAAAATTTTATTAGAGGAAAAATAATGAATGAAAATATTTTAAAAAGTTTGGATGCGACTGAAAAAGAAACCTTGCAAAAGGGTTTAGAAAGCCTAATAGAGCAAACTTATGTCATAGAAAATGAATATAAGGTTTTAAATGAAAATTATAATTCTTTACGTGCGATGGTTGATGAGATTATCGAGGTTCTGCCTAGCGCACTTTGGATTTTAGATAAAGAAAAAAGTATTATTTTACAAAACAAAGAAGCTTTGAAAAACCCTAAATTATTAAGCAGCATCAGTCTTGAAAAAATGCGTGATGAACTTGAATTTGAAGGAAGATTTTACGCTGTAAAGATCATCGCACACAATGAAAAAACTATTATTTCAGCTACAGATATTAGCGATGAAAAGCGCAATGAAAGACTTGCGAGTATGGGAAGTGTTGCTGCGCATTTAGCACATGAAATAAGAAATCCAATAGGCTCTATATCTTTACTTGCTTCCACTCTTTTTTCTAGGAGTGAGCTTAAAAATAAACATATAGTGCTTGAGATGAAAAAAGCCATTGATAGGGTAGAGCGTATAGTTAATTCAACTTTATTATTTACTAAAGGTGTGCATATAAATACTTTGAATTTTAATCTTTTGGAGTTAAAAGAAGAGTGCGAAAGTGCAATCAGTTCTTATAATTTTTCTTCGCCAATCCAATTTGAATTAAATTTTTTAGATATGCAAATTTATGCCGATAAAGCACTTTTAGGTTTGGTATTGCAAAATTTAATCTATAATGCTATTGATGCTATAGAAGAAAATGAATGCGAAAATCCAGAAATAAAAATCATAGCAGAAGCTAAAGAAAATAATTTAATTTTGAGAGTTTATGATAATGGTTGCAAGATCAAAGATGAAAATTTGGTTTTTGAGGCATTTAAGACGACAAAGTTAAAAGGAAATGGTTTAGGCTTATCTCTTTCTAAAGAAATCATTAATGCCCATAGAGGGGAATTAAGCTTTGAAAAAGAGCCTAAAAATTTTTATTTTATTTTACCTCTTACATAAAACTAGGGGCATCATTAGAAAATAAAATCAAATCTCCATTTTTGGTTTCTTTGGCTAAAGTATTTACTAGTTCGGATTTTTCTTTTAATATGATTTTTTTGATGCTGAGTTCTTTTTCAAAAATTTCAGCATTTACATTGGCTGTGATGATAGCTAAATCAAAGCAATCATTAATGATTTGCGCGAGTTTGATATTTTCTTCCTTGCTAACCTCTATAATGCCAGGGCTAACTAAAACTTTACGTCCTTGATAAAGTTTGCATAAATGATAACTTGCACTCATTCCTTTAAAATTGCCATTAAAACCATCATCGATAATGAATTTTGGCTCTTTAGAAATGATTTGTAAGCGATGCTCTACGGATTTGATATTTAAGATATTTTTCTTAATAGACTCAAAATTAATACCTAAATAATGAGCGCAAAGTATGCAAACACATAAATTTTGAGCGTTAAATTCTCCTAAAATTTGACTTTTAAAAGTATGCAATTCTTGTTTGAATGATATTTCAAAATTTAAACCTTCTAAATTTGAATCAATATTGCTTATTTTATCATCATACAGAGTGATGATTTCATCTTCTTTTTTTAGTGTGCTTGTATGAAGAAAAGCTTTTTCTAATCTTTTAGAATTTAGAGCTTCAAGCTTTGTTTGTCTGATATTATCTACGCTTTTAAAATATTCTAAATGCGCATTTCCTATTTCTCCTACGATGCAAATTTGTGGCTCTAAAAAGCGAGTGATTTCATCGATATCCCCTTTAAGTCTTGCGCCTGCTTCTGCGATATAGATTTGAGTTTGTTCATTTAGATTGTTATTGATATCTGCAACTATTCCCATAAGAGTATTTACAGATCTTGGAGTTTTATAAACTTTAAAATCATCTTTTAATAACTCATAGAGAAAATTTTTAATGCTTGTTTTGCCAAAACTTGCCGTAATGAGTATGATTTTTAAATTTGAAAGACGGTTTAATTTTGATTTGGCTTGTTTTTTGTAATATATTTTTGAAAAGAGATCATAAATTTTTAAACTTAAAAGTGCTAAGACTAGGGTGCAAAGATTGAAAAGAAATGAAAATCTTAAGGCTAAGATAGCAAAAAGAGTGTTATAAACAAAAACAAAAACAAAAAACCATTTTACCTTGCTAGTAAAGATGAGTTTTTTATCTATACTTTTATTCCAAAAATATAAAATTGGAGCAAGAATAATAAAATAAATTAAAGAATATAAAGGAAATACTAAAAACATCAAATAAGGACAAAGTAAAAAATATAAGTGCCATAAAGGCTTATGATAATGAAAAACAATACGATTTAATTTATAAGAATACCATTGTAAAGCACTAATAAGATAAAAAGATATGCAAAAATTAAACAATAATGAATTAATAAAATAAAGAGCATTAATTAGCATTTTTATCCTTTTATTTGTTTAGCTATAAAAGCAGAATGTTTTAAAAAGAAAAAATGATCCCCTTCTAAAGGATAGAATTTGCTACTTTTAATAAGTTCATGCATTTTTTCTCCACTTGATAATGGGGTAGCTTGATCATCAATGCCCCAAAAAATATAAGTTTTTGCTTCTATTTTTGAAAAAACATCTTTCAAATCCTCATCCACTACATTTTTAAAAGTTTGATACATCGCAGCGTTTAAATTTGAAGCATCCTTGCTTGCAAAATAACGATAAAATTTACCCAAACCAAAGATTTTTAAAAATTTAAAAATAGCAATTTTTAAGCGAATTTTTAAAGATTTTGGAACAAGAATTCCAGAATTAGAAAGCAAGATTAATTTTGAATTTTTAAATTCCAAGGCAAGCAGAGCTGCTATTTTTCCACCAAAAGAATGACCCATGTAAGTATCAATATCGATTTTTTTTTCTTGTAAAAATTTTTTTATAATATTAACATAATCTTTACTTTGAAAAGCCTTTATAATACTTGATTTTCCAAATCCAGGCAAATCAAGATACAAATGGCAATAATCAGGAAATTCTTTAGCAAAAGCTTGTTTCATTAATTCTTTATTAGCCCCCCATCCATGTAAAATAAGTAGAGTTTTTTTCTGATCTTGATTGATAATTTCATAGCTTAAATTATAAGTATTTTCTTCATAGATAATTTGAGTTAATGCCATTTTAAACCTTTTGATTTTTATAAATATTTTCTAAAAGTTGTATAGCATTTTGTAAGCGTTCATATTCTGTCATGTTAAGCATTACAGCTTCGAATTTATTGTTTTTTAAAATAACGATTTTTCCCGTTTGACTTTTTTTTAATTTTTCCATAATAGGGCTAAAATTTCGAACAACCTCTGTGGCTGTATAAATTTCATCTTTTTGAAAGGTAAGCATAGCATTTCCTAATAAATACGTTAAATTTTATGTAGAATTTAACGTATTTTGACTTAAAAGTTTATAATTTGCCCTTTTGTCCATTGATTGAATGAAGGAAATTGTAATTTATTTTGATCTTGTTTTCATTTTTAGCATTTTTAGCAAGTTTTTCTAAAAGAGTATTGAAATCTTTAAAAAGATAATTAGCTAAAGAACCTGGATTTGGATTGATTTCATTGAGATAAACTTCTTTATCTAAAATGAAAAAATCACATCGTATTAAAGCGCCTTTAAACAATGGATTATAAATCCTTTTAAAATTTTCTTTAAGTTTTGTTTTTAATTCTTCACTTAAATCAGCTTCGATAAGCTCATTATTGCCAGAAAAGCTAAGATATTTTTGTTCAAAATCTAAAAATTCTTTTTTCTTAGGCTCTTCTATGATGGAAAAAACAAAATCATCATCGATCATACAACCAGCAAGATTGTATTCTTTGATATTGCTTTTAAATTCTTCCACAAGAATATCTGTATCAAATTCAAAAGCCACATCTTTGGCGTATTCGAATTCTTTTTCGTTATTGACGATACTTATACCTATACTACTACCAAGTCTTGATGGTTTTAAGATTGAAGGAAATTTTGGAGTAAAATTATCATTATGATTTTTTCTAAGCATAGAATAATCAAGCGTTTTAACGCCTACATTTTTTGCATAAAGTTTGGTCAATTCTTTATTAAAAGATAAAACACTCGCTTCAAGTCTTGGTCCGATGAAATTAATGTCAAAAAATTCTAGCAAAGAAGCTATTTTTCCATCTTCTCCATCTTTTCCATGGATAAGATTGATCACGCATTCTATTTCGATTTTGCTTTCGCCTATAAAATTTTTAACATAAAATCCTTTTTGTTTTAAAAATAATTCTTTTTCTTTTGTATAAGATCTTGTGCTAAAAGTTTTTGAATACATTTTATCATTTGGAATGAGATAAAATTTTCTATCTTCATTGCAAAAAATAAAGGTTAAATTTGTCTTAAGAACTTTTTTTAAGACTATAGCACTTACAATGCTAATTTCGTGTTCGTATGAATTTCCTCCAAAAAGTATCGCAAAATTCATTTATTTTTTCTCCTTATGCTAGTTTTTTAAGTGCTTCTTTGATAAGATCGCTAGTATTTGTTCCTGTGCAATCGCGTAAAATATTTAAAATTTTATCCTGTTTAAAACCTAAAGAAATTAAGGCCGCTAGAGCTTCATTTTTCTCATTGCTGATATTTTCAAGATTCTTTTTATTATCACTTAACTCAATGATGATCCTTTTTGCAGTTTTTGCCCCAATTCCTGGAACTTTTTTTAGCAAACTTTCATCACACATACTTAAAGCTTGATAAAAAGAATTCACATCCAAGCTCGAGCAAACTGCCATAGCAGTACTTGCACCAACACCATTAACCTTTAAAAGCATTTCAAACATTTTTTGTTCATTTTTATCCAAAAAGCCATAAAATCTATTAGAGTCTTCTTTGATAATTTGAGTGATCAAAAGCTCACATTTTTCATTACTTTGAAGTTTGGCGGAGCAAAAAAGAGATATAAAAACTCCATAGCTAAGCCCACTAGCACATTTTAAGACTATAAACGTTGGTTCTTTTTTTGTTATGATTCCTTCGATGGCAACAACCATTCTGTATCCTTTTTATCGTAATCGAGTTTTTTGTTGATTTCTATAAATTCTTGATTGTTTTCTGTGTTTTTTTGCAACCCTATAAATTTAGCACTTTCATTACTAAAAGAAGAATATAAAATATCTTTTTTAGGTTCTATCAGTGAAAATTTTATTTCATTCATATCATTCCACTTACCACTTTTATTGATAAATTTGGCTTCAAATAGGCTTTGTTCAAGCACTACTAATTCAGAATGCAATTGTTTTTTAAGTTCCAAAAGTTCTTTTTCTTCGTTGATCGCTTTATTTAATTCTCGATTTTGAAAAGAAAATTCTTTTAAGGCTTTTTCATATTGTGGAGGTATATTTTGTCCTTGATTTTTAAGTTGAATTGCTTTTTTTTCTATATTTAAAATACTATTTTTGTTAGATGATATAAAATGTTTTAATTTATTGATTTTAAGATTAAGAGTGGATATTTTATTTTTAATGTCTAAAAATTCCTTATCATAATCTTTATCAAGTGATTTTACTTTAATATTGAATTTATTATTTTGACCTTTCATATTTTCAACTACAGCGCAGTCATAGAAAACACAAGTATTATTATTTTCTAAACTTTCTACATAAACTTTTTCAGCTTGTATTGTTCCGCCTAAACTTTTTTTAATTTTTACTTCTTTGGCTTTAACTGTTCCACCTTCGAGTAAATCTATATTTAATATTTCACCCTCTGCAAACCCTCTGTGAGTTTTAATATAGCCTTCTTTTGCATAAATATAAGCTTTAGAATGCGTGATGCCTTCAATTTTCATTTTTGCAGCTTTTAGGTGAGTATTACTACCCACACTTCCAGCGATGTTTAACTCTTCGCATTCTATTCCAACTCCAGAATTAACAGCATCTTGCATATCGGAGATGAATTTTATATTGATTTTGACATTTTTATCAATTCCAGCGCGTATGATACCTATATTTTTAAAATCAACTCCATTAAATTCTAATAAATTATTAATATCAAAACGATCAGATTCTTCGCTTACGAAACCTTTTTTTAAGGCAATATAATCTGTAAAATCCTCATTTTCAACCGCTTTAAACGCAGAAGAGCAGGTAAATTTAATTTTATTTTCATTAGCGCTTAAAACTTTTAATACTCTTAAATTTAAATCCTTACCTTCTTTTCCTTGCTTAAATTTAGTATGCTTTAAAACAACTTCATTTTCATCTACGGCTATAATACCTGATCTTTTTTCATCGATGGTGTAATTTTTAGCCTTTTCTTTGTAAAGCAAAATCAGTTTTTCATCTTGACTTTGAATAGGATCAATGCCTCTAGCTACATTAATTTGCACTATTTGATTTGAAGGATTTAATTTATGCTTATTACAAGCGCTAAGAAGTTCTTTTTTAAAATTAAAAATGCGAATTCCTATTAAAAATTTAAGTTTAAGCATCTTTTTATAGATATTTTGCAAAAGTTCAAGAGCTAGTTTTTCATGAAACACTAAAGAACTAAAATCAATTTGCGCGACTATTTTTGTGAGGTTTTTATTGGCGATGAGTTTTACTGCATGTGCTAATTTATCTTCATTTGTCCGATGAAAAATTTCTATTTTATATTCTTGTTTGATTTTTAAATCATTTTTTAGAAATACTTCATCTTTTTCAAAAAGACTTAAATCCTTTTCTGAAATTTTTTCCCATTGATTGTCGTTAAAACAATATTGGGTTGAAAATGCCAAAAGTTTAAAATCAAGTTCATTTAAATCAATATTTGTTCTAGATGATACTTCTAAAAGTTCTTGATTTGGATCTTCAGTGTAAGAAATAATTTTTTCATCTAATCCCAAAACTTTTCCTTGTAATTAAATCATTTTTAAAGCAAATTATAGTCAATTTTTAATCAATTTTAGTTAAAATAAAATCTTTATATTTAAAAAATGATGAAAAATTTTCAAAAAAACAATGAAAAATTTAGTATTTAAAAATTTTATTATTAACGCCTTAGGAATTTTATGTTCTCGTGTTTTAGGCTTAGCTAGAGATATTTTAATCGCTCTTTTTTTAGGAGCTGGACTTTATAGTGATATTTTTTTCGTGGCTTTAAAAATGCCCGCTTTTTTTAGAAGAATTTTTGCAGAAGGGGCTTTTGGGCAAAGTTTTTTGCCTAATTTTGTAAAGGCACGAAAAAAAGGAGCGTTTTGCGTTAGTATTCTAGTTCAGTTTAGCTCAATTGTTTTTTTATGCTGTCTTTTGGTGAGTTTTTTTTCTTCTTTTTTTACTAAAATTTTTGCTTTTGGTTTTGATCAAAAAACTATTGATATTGCATCGCCTTTAGTGGCGATTAATTTTTGGTATTTATTTTTTATTTTTTTAGTTACTTTTTTTGGTGCAATTTTAAATTACAAACAAAAATTTTTTATCACTTCATTTAGTGCTGCTTTATTTAATCTAAGTATAGTGATTGCTGCATTTTTTGTTGATAAAAATGAACCTTTAAAAACGCTTTATTATTTTTCTTATGCAACGGTTTTAAGTGGTGTAGCACAATTGATTTTGCATTTAATTATCTTAAAAAATAATCCCGTTATTAAAGCAATGATATTAAGCATAAGATTAAAAAAAGCTAAAACAAAAATGAAATCATTTTATGGAAATTTTTTTCATGGAGTTTTAGGTTCTTCTGCAACTCAAATCAGCTCTCTTTTAGATACCACAATCGCGAGTTTTTTAATCAGCGGAAGTATTTCTTATTTGTATTATGCTAATCGGGTTTTTCAACTTCCTTTAGCACTTTTTGCCATAGCCTTAACTCAAGTTTCTTTTCCTAAAATTTTAAAGCATTTAAAAAGCAATCAAGAAAATCTAGCTTTAAAATTCATGCAAAGAGCGATGATATTTTTAAGTGTTTTATTGCTTGTTTCAAGTATTGTAGGTTCTGTTTATTCTTTAGAAATTTGTCAGCTTTTGTTTCAAAGAGGAAATTTTACCCATTCAGATAGCATTACAACCGCTTATGTTTTAATAGCTTATCTTATAGGACTTCTTCCATTTGGTTTGCAAAAGCTTCTTTCATTATGGCTTTATGCTAAATTCAAACAAAAAACCGCTGCTTTTATAGCATTTAAAGCTTTATTTATAAGTCTTTTGTGTTCGATTGCTTTTATAATTTTAATCAAAGATGAAAATTTAAAAGTTATAGGAGTGGCTTTTTCGAGTTCTTTAAGTGCTTTTTATTTACTTGGAGCCAATATTAAAGAATTTGGTTTTAAGAAATTTTTTGGTTTAATATCGTTTAAATTTTACTTTTTAATCATAATTGCTTTAGTAATTTTTACCGCAATACTTTATTTGACAAAGCCTTATGTTTTAAATATGTTTATTTGGATTTACATGGGATTTAAGGGGATAATTTGATGAAATTAATGGATAGTGTTAAAAAAGAAAAAATTCATTTAGATCAAAAAAAAATCAATATTTATTTATGTGGCCCTACTGTTTATGATGATGCGCATTTAGGACATGCTAGAAGTAGTGTTTGTTTTGATTTATTACGTAGGGCTTTAATCGCTCAAGACCGTGAAGTCAATTTTGTTCGAAATTATACAGACATTGATGATAAAATTTTAAAAAAAATATCTGAAAGCGGGAAAAGTATCGAGGAATTAACAGAATTTTATATACAAAGCTATGAAGAGGATATGAAAAGATTAAACGTCTTAGATCCTAATTTAAAGCCTAGGGCAACCCATTTTATCGGGGAAATGATTGATTTGATTTCAAGATTAAAAGAAAAAGGTTTTGTTTATGCTTTGGAGGATGGTTTATATTTTGATACAAGCAAAGATAAAGATTATTTAAGTCTTTCTAAGCGAGGCTTAGATGAAAATATTTCTCGTCTTGATAGTGACGTTAAGAAAAAAAATGAAAGCGATTTTGTACTTTGGAAATTTGATGAAAATTTTTATGAAAGTAAATTTGGCAAAGGCCGCCCAGGTTGGCACACAGAATGTGTAGCTATGATTGATTCTATTTTTAAGGACACACTTGATATTCATGCGGGTGGAATTGATCTGCTTTTTCCACATCATGAAAATGAATCCGCACAATGTCGTTGTGGCTGTGAAAGATCTTTGGCTAAAATTTGGCTTCATAATGGTTTTGTCAAAATCAATGGTGAAAAAATGAGCAAAAGTCTTAACAATAGCTTTTTTTTAAAAGATGCACTTAAAGATTTTATGGGCGAGGCATTGAGATTTTATCTTTTAAATTCACATTATAGGGCGCATTTTAATTATTCTTTGGAAGATTTGCATGCTGCTAAAAAACGTCTTGATAAATTTTATCGTCTCAAAAAGAGACTGGATATGGATAATATTTTAGACTTTGATATGACGCAAAATACAACATTTCAAAGCGACATTGCACAAAAAATTTTAGGAATTTTAAATGATGATCTAAATATCTCTAAAGCTTTAGCTTGTTTGGATGATTTTATCAATAATGCTAATTTAGAACTGGATAAAAAAAATAAAACTTTAAAGCAAGATATTAGAGATTCTTTAGATGAGTTAGCTAAAATTTTTGGTTTTGGCTTTATGGATGCAAAAGAGTATTTTCAATGGGGTGTGAGCGAGGATAAAAAAGCTTTCATTGAAAATGAAATTTTAAAAAGAAATGAAGCAAAAAAAGAAAAAAATTTTAAAAAGGCTGATGAAATAAGAGAAAATTTAGCTAAAGAGGGTATCTTTTTACAAGATACGCCAAGCGGAACAATTTGGGAGTATGAAAATGTATAAAGAAATGAATTTAAAAGAAGTTTTAATTCGCTTTAAACCTTTTTATAAGCAGTATTGGAAGCAATTTGTTATTGTCGGAATAGGTATGCTTCTAGCAAGTGGTGGAACTTCAGCGAGTGCTTATATGATAAAGCCTATATTGGATCAAATTTTTATAGATAAAAAAGAAACAATGCTTTATTTTGCTCCTTTTTTATTTTTTTTGATTTATTTTCTTAAAAATGCGGGTTCTTATTTGCAAACTTATTATATCTCTTATATTGGCACAGATATATTAAGGATTTTGCGTTCTAAGATTTTAAAAAATATCTTGCGTTTGGATATGGATTTTTTTAAACGGCACAGAAGTGGAGAGCTTATAAGCCGCTGCACTAACGACATAGGTGCTTTACAAAATGTAGTTTCTAGTGTTATTCCAGATTTTTTAACTCAACTAATTACAGCTATAGGACTTTTAGGTGTGGCTGTGTCTCAAAGTCCAAGATTGGCTTTTTTTGCTTTAATCATTTTTCCAATTACTATTATTCCTTTATTTTATCTTGTTAAAAAACTCAAGCTTTATGCAAGAAATATCCAAGAAAAAAATTCTGATCTTTTATCTCGTTTAGGAGAAATCTTTTCAAATATAGAATTAGTTAAAGCCAATAATGCGCAAGAAAAGGAAAGGCAAAAATTTGATCAAGAAAATAAGTCTTTTTGTAAAATTATTTTAAAAAGCACAAGAATTAATGCTTTAACAAGTCCGATGATGGAAGTTATAGGTTCTATCGGAGTTGCGGTTATGATTATAGTTGGTGGGCACGAAGCGATTAAAGGAAATGTAACCGTTGGAAGCTTTTTTGCTTTTATTTCGGCGCTTTTTTGGTCTTATACGCCTATAAAAAGACTTTCAAATTTATATGGAGGTCTTCAAGGAGCTATAGCAGCAAGCGAAAGAACTTTTTATTTGTTGGATTTAGAGCCTGAAATTAAAGGTGGAGATAAAGAATTAAAAAGTATAAAAAATATTCAATTTAAAAAAGTGGAATTTGCTTATGATAATTCTTCTAAAAAGGTTTTAAATGGAATTGATTTTGAATTCAGCAAAGGAGAAACACTAGCACTTGTAGGTATGAGTGGCGGTGGAAAATCTTCCATTATTAATCTTTTGATGTATTTTTATGAAAAAAATAAGGGTGAAATTTTATTTAATGATGTAGATATCCAGCATTTTAACATTGAAAGTTTAAGAGATAAAATAGGGCTTGTGACTCAAAATATTTATCTTTTTAATGATAGCTTTGCTGAAAATGTGGCTTATAGTGAAGATTTAGATGAAGAAAGAGTGATTGAAGCCTTAAAGCTTGCTAATGCTTACGAATTTGTAGAATCAATGGGCGGAATTTATGCTGAAATAAAAGAGCACGGAAAAAATTTAAGTGGAGGGCAAAAGCAACGTATCGCTATCGCTAGAGCTTTGTATAAAAATCCAGATTTATTGATTTTTGATGAGGCAACTTCAGCGCTAGATAATGAAAGCGAAAAGGCTATAATGAAAACCATAGAAAATCTAAAAAAAGAAAGATTGATCTTAATGATCGCACATCGATTAAGTACGGTTGAAAATGCAGATAAAATCGTTGTTATTGACAAAGGGCAAGTTTTAGCCATCGGAAAAGATGAAGAGCTTTTGAAAACCTGTGAACTTTATCGTAAATTCAAAAATAAAGAAAAAGAAATGAAAGCTTGACTTTATTTTAATTTTGTTAAAATTTTATATTATTTTTTATTTCAAGGAAAAACAATGTATGAACAAATAAAGCCTTTGCTTTTTAAACTTCAACCGGAATCAGCTCATTATTTAGTGGAGCATTCTTTAAGAGGACTCAATGCTATTTTTCCAGCTGCATTGGGCTTAATGGCTAAGAAATTTGTTGTAAATGATGCAAGCTTGAAACAAAATTTATTAGGACTTGATTTTAATTCTCCAGTAGGCATAGCAGGTGGTTTTGATAAAAATGGAACCATGATTAAGCCTTTAAGTGCATTAGGCTTTGGCTTTTTAGAGTATGGAACTTTCACTCCTAGACCTCAAGAGGGAAACGAGAAGCCAAGAGTATTTCGCTTAGTAAAACAAGAAAGCATACAAAATGCTATGGGTTTTAACAATAAAGGATCATATGAAGTTCGATCGCATGTTTCAAAAGTTTATCCTTTTGCTTTACCTTTGGGTGCAAATATAGGTAAAAACAAAGACAGTCAAAATGCTTTGGAAGATTATTTTATTTTGTTGAGAGAATTTAAAGATTTGTGTGATTATTTTGCTATTAATATTTCATCTCCAAATACTAAAAATTTAAGGGATTTACAAAATGATCAATTTTTAAATGATTTATTAACAGAAGCAAAAAAAATCACTCCAAAGCCTATCTTTATAAAAATAGCACCTGATTTAGATGTTTCTATGGCTATAGCACTTTGCCAACAAGCAATAGAAAAAGGTGCAGATGGTTTTATAATTGCTAATACAAGTACAGATTACTCTTTGATTGATAATGGAAGAACTTTTGGTGGTATCAGTGGAAAGCTTATCCAAAAGAAAAATGGTCTTTTTTTTAAAGAATTGGCTAAAGAGCTTTTTTCTCATACTCTTTTAATTTCTTGTGGGGGTATTGATAGCGGAAAAGAAGCGTATGAACGTATAAAAAATGGAGCCAATTTAATTCAAATTTATACCTCTTTAATCTTTAAAGGGCCAAGTATAGTAAAAAATATCAATCAAGAATTAATTTCTTTATTAAGGCAAGATGGTTTTATGCATATTAGTGAAGCCGTGGGGGCTAATCTTAAATGATTGCTTTTGAAAAAATTCGTTTAAAAAATAAACTTGAAGTTTATGCCCTTCCTGTAAATAAAAATAGCGATGTGATCAGCGTTGATATCTTTTATAAAGTGGGGTCAAGAAATGAGATCATGGGTAAAAGTGGAATTGCCCATATGCTTGAACATTTGAATTTTAAAAGTACAAAAAACCTTAAAGCCGGTGAATTTGATGAAATCGTTAAAAGCTTTGGAGGTTTGGATAATGCAAGCACAGGCTTTGATTATACACATTATTATATAAAATGCGCTAAAAAAAATTTAGATAAAGCTTTAGGGCTTTTTGCTGAATTAATGGCTAATTTAAATTTAAAAGATGAAGAATTTCAGCCTGAAAGAAATGTTGTTTTGGAAGAGCGTAGATGGAGAACGGATAATAATCCGCTTGGTTATTTGTATTTTAGACTTTTTAATCATGCTTTTATGTATCACCCTTATCACTGGACTCCGATAGGATTTTACAAAGATATAGAAAATTGGACTATTGAAGATATTAGAGATTTTCATAGTATATATTATCAACCTAAAAATGCTATTTTACTTGTTAGCGGAGATATAGAGCATCAAGAAGTTTTTGATCTTTCTAAAAAGCATTTTGAAAACATTAAAAATACAAAAACTATCCCAAAAATTCACACACAAGAACCTAAGCAAGATGGTGCAAAAAGAATTATTATCAAAAAAGAAACTCAAACTCAAATTCTTGCCGTAGCATTTAAAATTCCAAATTTTAAACACAAAGATATTCCAGCCTTAAATGCTTTATCAGAACTCTTAGGAAGTGGAAAAAGCTCCATTATTAATGAAATTTTAATAGATAAACTTCATTTAATCAATGATTTTTACGCCTTTGCTAATGATTGCATTGATGAAAATTTATTTATTTTTATTTGCAATTGTAATGTAGGGATTAAAGCTGAAGAGGTTGAAAAGGAACTTTGGAAAATTTTAGAGCAAATCAAAAAAGGAAAATTTACAGAAAAAGATTTACAAAAAGTTAAAAATAATATAAAAAGTGATTTTATTTTTTCACTTGATACAGCAAGTGCGGTTTCTAATATTTATGGTTCTTATTTGGCAAGAGGGGATTTAAAACCTTTATTAAATTATGAAGAAAAAATAGAAAAATTGACTTTATTGGATTTGCAAAAATGTGCTAAAAAATATTTTGATGAAGAAAATTCCACAACTTTGATTTTAAGAAAGGATTAAAATGGATAAAAATGTCATCATTGGGGCGATGACAGCACTTGTTACCCCATTTAAAAATAATAAAATCGATGAGCAATGCTATGCAAAACTTATTCAAAGACAAATTGATAATGGAATTGATGCCATAGTGCCCGTTGGTACGACTGGAGAAAGTGCCACTTTGACCCATGATGAACATAAGGCTTGCATTGAAATTGCAGTAGAAGTTTGTAAAAATACAAAAGTTAAAGTTTTAGCAGGAGCTGGAAGTAATGCGACACATGAAGCTGTCGATTTGGCACAATTTGCAAGAGATTGTGGAGCTGATGGTATTTTAAGCGTGGCTCCGTATTATAATAAACCAACTCAAAAAGGACTTTATGAACATTATAAAGCAATTGCAATGAGTGTGGATATTCCTATTCTTTTATATAATGTTCCAGGACGAACAGGTTGTGATATTGCTACAGAAACTGCTATTGAGCTTTTTAGAACTTGTGAAAATATTTATGGGATTAAAGAAGCAAGTGGAAGTATCGACAAGTGCGTGGATTTGCTTGCACATGAACCTAAGATGGTTTTAATCAGCGGTGAGGATGCGATTAATTATCCTATACTTTCAAATGGTGGAAAGGGAGTGATTTCAGTAACTTCAAATTTATTACCCGATAGAATCAGTATGCTAACGCATAGGGCTTTGGAAGAAAATTACAAAGAAGCCAAGCAAATCAATGATGAACTTTATAATATTAATAAAATTTTATTTTGCGAAAGCAATCCAATCCCTATAAAAACAGCGATGCATATAGCTGGATTGATAGAAAATTTAGAATTTAGACTCCCACTTTGTCCTCCTAGTAAAGAAAACTATGCTAAAATACAAGAAGTGATGAAGCAATATAATATTAAAGGATTTTAATGAATCAAGAATTTCAAGGAAAAACTTTAGTGATTAGCGGTGGAACGCGTGGAATTGGTAAAGCTATTGTGTATGAATTTGCTAAAGCGGGTGTCAATGTAGCTTTTACATATAATTCTAATGCACAAATCGCAGAAGAGATGATAAAAGATTTAGAAATAAACTATAAAATTAAAGCAAAAGCTTATGAATTTAATATTTTAGAACCAGAAACTTATAAAGAACTTTTTGAAAAAATTGATCAAGATTTTGATCGCATAGATTATTTCATTTCAAATGCGATCATTTCAGGTCGTGCGGTAGTTGGCGGATATACTAAATTTATGAAATTAAAACCTAAAGGAATTAATAATATCTTTACTGCAACAGTTAATGCTTTTGTCGTTGGTGCCCAAGAGGCGGCTAAGAGAATGGAAAAAGTAGGGGGAGGAAGTATTATTTCTATTTCTTCTACTGGAAATTTAGTTTATATAGAAAATTATGCAGGTCATGGAACAGCAAAAGCAGCAGTAGAAGCTATGGCAAGATATGCAGCCACTGAACTTGGAGAAAAAAATATCCGTGTGAATGTTGTCAGTGGTGGCCCTATTGAAACGGATGCTTTAAGGGCTTTTACAAATTATGAGGAAGTTAAACAAGCTACTATTGATTTAAGTCCGCTTAATCGTATGGGGCAGCCTGAAGATTTAGCTGGCGCTTGTCTTTTTCTTTGCTCTTCAAAAGCAAGTTGGGTAACCGGACATACTTTCATCGTGGATGGTGGAACTACGTTTAAATGAAATTTATCATCTTGAATATTCAAGATGATAGGTCAAATCTTTTCTATTTTTACCATAAATGCTTGTCTTGCATTAGATCCTATGACAAAATCGCCTAAATTAGGACTATTTGGTCTTGTAATATCTCTTAAGCCTAATTGACTATAAGCAATTCCAGTTTTTCGTCTGATTTTTGCCTTAAGTGTTTTTCCATCTATACTAAGATCTCGTGCTCCTTCTGCATCCCTTCCGCCTCCGTGTTCTAAGCCAATTGCACATGGATGAATGCCTTCTTTAACTCTTGCATAACCTATAATTGAGGTTTCATAGGTGCTTAATTTTACTTTATCACCATTTTTGATATTATATTTTTTTGCACTTTGTGAATTAATATCTATATAGGTGCTATATTTGATCTCTTTTAAGGACTCAAGAGTAGCAGAATAAGAAGAGAAAACATTGGATTTATAATTAAATGCTAAAAGATCAAAACCTTCTTTTTTGATAATTTTTTCTCCATTGGCGTATCTTGAATCATAATATTTTATAGTTCCACTGTGTCTTTCTCCGCTGAGTGCATTTTTGGTTGTTGCTAGTTTTTCATTATAAATTGCAATAGCTTTTTTATAAGAATTGCTTAAAGCATTATCTTTATAAGCACTTTCTTTACTCGAAAATCTTCCTCCACGACTCATTATGAAAGCTACTTTTCTCCAATGCTCTTTGCAAATTTCTTTTAAGATTTTCTCATATTTTTGCAAACCGCTTATTTTAAACTCTTCATCACTGATATCATTTACAGGATTTTGAGTATCTAATGCAACGTTTAAAAAAGCTCTTAAATAAAAATCTTCAGGCTTATTTAAAGGATAATAATTTCCATCTTTATCTTTAATGGCATCTTTTCCAAAAGAAGGTAAATTTAAAGCTTTTCCGAGTTCAATTAAAAAACTATCCATGCATATACTTTGGCCGTTTTTAAATTTTTCATTTGGACTTTGGATAATAGGAAATCTTAAATGGGTTGTTTTTGTGGTATATCCAGCCCAAGGAGACAACACTCCCCAAGTTTCAAAAAGCACACTATCAGGAACAATATAATCAGCATATAAACTTGTTTCATTGATAAAAGGATCTATGGCTATAAATAATGGAATTGATTTTTTAGGATCTTTTAAAAGTTCAATAGTTTTTGAATTTAAATTTTGCCCATAAACGAGACTAGTTCCCCAAGTTATTAAGGCGCCAAGTTTATATGGATAAGCATTAGCACTGCTTGTTAAAACTTCATTTTCTAAAGCATTGCTTAGTGGATACCATTGATCTTTGGCAGGATATGGATTTTGATTATTTTTGATTTTTTCTTGAAATTCTGTACTTGTTTCATAGGCTTTTCTTGCACGATCTATCCTTGTTCCATAAGGTTTCTTTTTACCTTCGTAGGCTAAAAGATTATACATTTTTCCATTAAAACTATTGAATTTTCCACCTCCTATACTCATACCTCCTTTATGGTTTAAATTTCCCACCATACTTCCTAACATCATGATCGCATAAGCGGTATAAAATCCCGTTGTATGCATGGTTCCTCCATGGCAATCAGTTGCCACAGCTCTACCATACGAAGTGAATTCTTTTGCTAAATCAGCGATAATATTTGGTTCAATTTCACATTTTTGTGCATATTCTTTCAAGCTATACTCAAAAACATTTTCTTTTAAAATTTCAAAGCTAGTTTTTACTTGATACATTTGACCTTTGTATTCTACACTTCCACTAAATTCAAGATCGGCTTGTTTAACTTCATCAGCATTTTTAAGAATACCATTTTCAAGAACTAAAATTTGATTATTTTCATCTCTTAAAAAAGTGCCATAGTTTGTTTCATCTTGCAAGACAAGATGAGTTGCGTTAGTAAAACTAACATCATTAAGAGCTATTTGAGATTTTAAACTTGGAATTTGTAAATAAGAAAGATTATAAAGTTTGTTTTTTATGATCACTCTTAACATCCCCATGACAAAAGCAAGATCACTCCCTGGTTTTATAGGTATCCACCTTGATTTATTTTCCACTGCAAAAGTATCGGCGTTGGTTAAATTTGGAGTTATAGTGACGTATTTCATTTCTCCTTCACTTCTAGCTTTTGCGAGTAAATGCGCTTGTCTTTTAAAAGGATTTCCAGCTTGTGCGGGTGCGGTCGCTATATTAAGAAGAAATTTGCAGTGTTCAAAATCAGGTTTTAAATGGGGATATTTTTGAAAATCATTCAAATAAGCAGCCTCACCTGCACGCATAGAAAGACCACAGATTGCAGTATGTCCTAAATAATTTATCGTTCCAAAACTTTGAGCAAATCTGTGGGTGATAAAATTTTGTCTCCCTTCATCTCCTGTGCCTAAAATACATAATTTATTTGCCAAAGGACCATAATCTGGATTTTTTTCATCGATTAAAGTTTTTGTATCACAAAATGTTTTAAGCCCTTCAACATGTCCTTCATTAAATAGATCGCCACCATTTACAATTTCAGAGATCAATTCTTCGATGCTGATACTTTTCCATTTATTTTCTCCACGTTTTCCTACTCTTTTTAAAGGTTTTGTGATCCTAAATTCATCATCAAGTTTATGATGGATAAAATTACCCCTAACGCAACATGTAGAACGCATATTTAAGCCATTTTCATTATGATTTGATAAAGCGATAAAACTTTCTTTTAAAGGTGTATTCATATCAAGATAAGGATCGCTTGAAAGCAAACTATAAGGATTTCCACTTACTCTAAGTACTTTTTGGCTTTTTTTATCGATTTTAGCACGTACAGAACAAAAGGTTACGCAACCATTGCAAACACTTGGCATGATGCTAAATTTATCATTAAATTTAATTCCATTTTTATCTAAAGATACTTCGCATTCTTGTGCGTTTGCATAGATAGTATTTTTTGCTTTACTCCCTTTATCTGAAAAAGTCAATGCATGTTTTAAAGTATCAGAATATCCAAGTGCTGAAATTGCACCAATGCTTAATCCCGATCCGATTAAAAATTTTCTTCTTTTCATTGTTTTATTTTCCTTTTATCAATATATTTTTATTAAAAAATGCTAAAGCAAGGCAAAAAAGTGCGATTAAAAGTCCATAATTGCAAATTATGCCTATAAGATTTGAAAAATCTATGTGATATTCTAAAAAAGAAGGTGTGGTTTTTGGAAAAGATTGACCCTTAATCACTAGGGTATATCTAAACATTAAACTTCCAAGCACGCCCAAACATCCTGCTAAAATCACAAAAGGTAATTTTTGGTTTAATTTTGAAAAACCTATGATTAAAGGCAAAAGAAGGCAAAGTCCCATATCTATGAAAACGATAAAAAATCCTTCTTTTTGGAAGAAAATTTGAGCTACAAATCTATCGTTTGTATTAAAGACTAGTAAAAAGCTAAACCAAAAAATTCTTAAAACAATATCAAGTATAGCAAAAAAGGCTAAAAATTTTGCCAAGGTTGAAAATAAAGAAGTGTTTAATTTTTCATCAGTGAAAAATTTAAGATAAAGTTGTGTTATAAGTATTAACATTCCTATTCCGCTTACAAAAGCAGACGCTAAGAACAAAAGCGGCATTAAAGGAGTGTGTAAAAACACAAATGAGCTTAAAATCGCAATCAAATACGCAGTATAAAATTCGATCCCAAAAGCTAAAATAAGTCCTAAAATTCCAAAATAAAAAAGCATTTTTTGCTTTTTGGATTGATTTTTAAAAAGCACTTGATAGGCTAAATAGAGTTCAAAAAATACAACAATGAAGAAAAAAATTAACAGTAAAACTCCCCATTTCATAGGACTAGTGAAGAAATTTTCCCATCCGTATAAAAAGACATTAATCATTCTTCCAGGTTGGCTTAGATCATCGATCAAATTTAAGGGTGCTACCATTAAAAAAATAAAAGAAATTATAAGGGCTAGGAAGGCTATATTTTTTAATTTTTCTTGTTTAAAGATAAAATAAAGATTAGCAAAAATAAAATTAGCTGCTGAAATTCCTGTTAAAAATAAATAATTGGCTATATTTAAACCCCAAGGCCTTTCAGGGGTTATACTGACTAATGAGTGAATAACGCTTAAATCCATATCAAACTCC
The DNA here is from genome assembly GCF_020135895.1 of Campylobacter sp. 2457A. Lineage (NCBI taxonomy): Bacteria > Pseudomonadati > Campylobacterota > Epsilonproteobacteria > Campylobacterales > Campylobacteraceae > Campylobacter > Campylobacter sp. 2457A. The sequence goes on from NZ_JACHTO010000009.1 coordinate 52,905, forward strand.
TTCGCTTTGCCATAATAATTTTTCATTTTTTGATTTTAATGCATCGTCTAAATCATCCATCGAAATAACATTGTCTGATAATTCTCCATTTAAACCTATGTAAAAAACTTGAGGTTTGGTTCCACTTTTTTGTTTTAAAACAAAATTTGGAAATTGGCTTAAAAGTTGATAGATTAAAGAATTTTTATCGTTTAAATTTCCTATGATTCTTGCACCTCCAACGCAAGTTTCAACGCAAGCTGGAAGTAACCCTGCATCAAGTCTATGCGCACAAAAGGTACATTTATCTACCACCTTAGTTTGAGAATTGATAAATCTTTTATCATAAGGACAAGCATTAACACAGTATCCGCACCCCCAGCATGTTTGATTATCTACAACAACAATACCATCTAATCTTTTAAAGGTTGCACCTGTTGGACAAACACTTACGCAAGGTGGATTTTCACAATGATTACAAAGTTGTGGTAAAAAAGCCTTTCTAACATTAGGAAAAATTCCTATTTCAAATTCAGCAACATTGGTTCTAAATTGATCTTTAGGAACTTGATTTTCAACCTTGCAACTTGCAGTACAAGCATGGCACCCCACACATTTTCTAAGATCAATTAGCATTGCAAATTTTTTATCTTTTTGACCTAAAGCTTCTGGATTTTTGGCATTTCTGCTAGGATTTTTTAAGCTAAAAGCCTTGCCACTAGAAAGTAAGGCTATACTAGCAGCACCTTGCTTAAGAAAAAAACGTCTTTTGTTCATAAATTTTCCTTAATGATTTTAAATGGGATTATTTTAGAAAAAAATAGGGAAAAAATAGGGATATTTTTTAAATGTATTATTAATTTATTTATATTTTTTAAATATTTATAAAATTAATGAAAAATTTAAAATAAAATAATTTATAATAACGCATGCAAGAAATTTTGAATTTATTTAGCAATTTAACTGTTTTAAATGTCGAGGATGAAGAAGGCGTTAGAAAATCATTGAGTGCTAATTTATCCTTTTTCTTTAAAGAAGTTTATGAAGCAAAAGATGGAGAAGAGGCATTAAATTTATTTTTTGAAAAAAATCCTGATGTTATTTTTATGGATATTTGCATATCTAAATTTGATGGTCTTGAAGTGCTTAAAAAAATAAAAGATTTACACAAGAAAATTCCTATTGTAATTGTAAGTGCTTATAGTGAGCAAGAATATTTTTTAAAGGCAATAGAACTTCATATTTGTAAATTTTTAATCAAGCCTTTTAGTCGGGACGAATTTATTAATACGCTTAAGCATATAGCCCAGTGGATGTATGAATATACAGATAATTATAGAATAAAATTGCAAGAAGATGTTTTTTATGAGCCCAATACATCAAAGATTTTTCATCATCAAAATGTCTTTACTTTAACAAAAAAAGAAAAACAAGTGTTTGAATATCTTTTAAGAAATAAAAATAGGGCGGTAAGTTTTGACGAACTCGAAATCAAGCTTTACAATGATGTCAATGATCACAAAGAAGCCTTAAAAGCGATTGTTAAACAATTACGCAAGAAAATTCCTTATAAAATCATAGAAAATGTTTTTGGTTTTGGTTATCAATGCGTTTGTCTTTAAATTTTTCAACCAAAACCAAAACGATGATTTTGGTTATAGCTTTATTTATTTTAACTTGTTTGGTTTTTAGTCTTTTAAGGCAATTTGATATTAGAAATTTAATCAATCTTTCCAAAGAAGATTTTAGAAATGAAATTGAAAATATTTACAATACAACCCTAAAACGCACTAAAGAATTTTACATGAGTAGGGCAAAGGCAAATGTTGAATCTGATAATATAAAAATCTATATCAAAAAACAAGATATAGAAAAAATCAACAAATTAACCCTAGTAAGATTTCAAGTTTTAAAAGAAGAAAATCCTTATTTAATCAGTATGAAATTTTTTGATCACCAAGGAAAACTTTTAACCTATTTAGGCGAAGAAAGCCTGTCTTTAAATTTAAACCAAAGCGAATATTTTTTTCTTGATAAAAACAGATTAACCTACCATATCTTAACCCCTTTTTATGAAAATGGTAAATTATTAGCTTGGATTGAATTTTGTTTTGGAGCTGAATATTTTTTAAAGGAGATAGAAGCTTTTTCAAAATTAAAAGGCAGAATTATTTTTGATAAAAATTATAAAAATAAAGATACGATCAAAAAGGATGGTAAATTTTTTATCATACATTCTTTCAATTTAACCGATGAAGCAAAAATGGTTTTTTATCAAGACATCACAAAACAAGAAGAGATTATTACAAAATCTTTCTATGAGGCTTTATTATTATCTTTAGTTTTATTTTGTGTTGTTTTTATTATTTTACATTATGGTTTTAAAGTGCTTATTAAAAGGCTTGAGCTTAGTGAAAATTCTTTAAAAAATTTAAATGCAAATTTAGAGCAAAAAATTCAGCTAGAACTTCAAAAAAGAAGAGAACAAGAAAGAATTTTAATGCATCAAGGTCGTTTGGCTAGCATGGGTGAAATGATAGGAAATATCGCGCATCAATGGAGACAACCTCTAACCGAACTAAATACCATCTTAACACACATAAGCCTTATGTTAGAATTTGAAAAAATAGATTATCAAAATTTTAAAAGACTTGAAAAGAATGCCGAGGATCTGATCTCTTATATGTCAAAAACTATAGATGATTTTAGAAATTTTTTCAAGCCCAATGTTTCTAAAAATTATTTTTACATAGATCAAGCTTTGAGTAAAACTTTAAAGTTGCTAGAAAGTTCTTTTAATTTTATAAAAATAGAAGAAAATTTTGAAAAAAAGATCCAATTTTATGGTTTTGAAACTCAATTTTGCCAGGCAGTCTTAAATATACTTTGCAATGCCAAAGATATTTTTATAGAAAGAAAGATAAAAAATCCTTATATAAAAATAGTAGCTTTTAAAAAAGGACGAAATATCATTATTGAAATTTGTGATAATGCGCAAGGTATTACTATATCACCTATAGAAAAAATTTTTGAACCCTATATCAGCAGCAAACATGCCAATATAGGAACAGGTATAGGTTTGTATATGAGTAAGGTGATTATTGAGAAAAATTTCAAAGGCAGTTTATTAGCAAGTAATGAAAACGACGGAGCAAAATTTAGCATATGCTTAATCGATTTTTAATTTCCAGCCTAAAAATGCCATCGAAATAGAAAGGGCTAAGATAAGATCTAACGCCCAGTTTCCAAATCCTATAAACCCTATAGAAAGAACGCTATAAAAAAGCCCACCTACAGCACAATAAATACAAATTGTGCTTAAAGAGCCATTTTCAGCCATTTTTCCACAAGGACAAATTCTAGAAATTTTTTTTTCATTGAATTGATTTTTTTTGCCTTTTCCAAAAAACAAACCCAGTAGGGCAAAAATGTTTAAAAATATAAAAAAATAAACTAAAAACAGATCTAAGTTATCCAAAATTTATTCCTAGAAATATCTTAACCAAGAAGGAATATGTGCTTGTTCATCCTTTAGCGTTGTTTCCTTTCCATGTCCAGGTAAAAGTCTATAATCATTTTCATAAGCCAATACTCTTTGCAAACTTTCTTTCATAAGTTTTGGATCAGAAAAAGGAAAATCCCATCTTCCTATACTTCTATAAAATAAAAAGTCTCCGCTAAACATTAAATTTTGTCCTACAACTTCTATCATGGTACATCCTGGGGTATGTCCAGGTAAAAAATGGAATTTAAAATCAGTTCCACAAATATTAAGAATATTTTCATCCTCGACTAAAAAATCCGCTTTGCTTGGTTCAAATCCTCTATCCATAGGATCATCTAACATAAATTCATCATTTTTGTGTATGTAAATAGGGATGTTGTATTCTCTTTTGACTTTTGCATTATCCCAAACATGATCACAATGCCCGTGAGTGTTTAAAATAGCCAAAGGATTTTTAACATGCTCTTTGATGAATTTTAAAGCTTCAAAACCTGGATCTATGATGATCTCGCCTTTTTGTGTTGATAGAATATAACAATTGGTCATATAAGGACCACAAGCTTGTTGAGTAATTTGCATTTTTTAGCCTTTTTTTTGAATTTTTATATATAATTATATTAGCGAATTATTGTAAAGGTAAGTTATGAATTGCGAACAAATTTTAGAAAATTTGTGTGTTTTTATAAAAGAAGAGCTTTTAAAAAGTGGCAAAGATAATGTTATTTTAGGGCTTAGTGGAGGGATTGATTCTGCTTTAGTGGCTACGCTTTGCAAAAAAGCTTTAGATAAAAATGTTTTTGCACTTTTAATGCCCACTCAGTATTCTAATAAAGATCATTTAAATGATGCTTTAATGCTTTGTCATGATTTAAATATAGAACATAAAATCATTCCTATTGAAACGATTCTTAATGCCTTTATTAAGCAAAGTCAAGATATAGATAAAATTCGCATAGGAAATTATGCAGCACGTATTAGAATGAGTTTGCTTTATGATTATTCTGCACTTAAAAATGCCCTTGTAATCGGCACTTCCAATAAAAGCGAGTTACTTTTGGGCTATGGAACAATTTATGGGGATCTAGCTTGTGCTTTTAATCCTATAGGTGATCTTTATAAAACGCAAGTGTATGAAATGGCTAAATTTTTAAATTTGCATGAAAACTTTATTAAAAAAAGCCCGAGTGCAGATCTTTGGGAAAATCAAAGCGATGAAAAGGAATTAGGTTTTACCTATGAACAAATAGATTTAGGTTTAAAAGCTATAGAAAATGATGATAAACAAACTATAGATCAATTAGATGAAAATTTACTCAAAATGCTAAAAGCGCGTATTAAAAACAATGCCTTTAAAAGATCTATGCCTAAAATCGCAAATTTAATGGAATTTAAGTGAGTGAAGATAAAAAATATCAACTTTGGCTAGATCATTATTTTTTCAAACCTAGTTTTTTTCAAAAATGTTTAGCGTATGCGTTGTTACCTTTGAGTTTTATTTATACATTATTAGCCATTATAAATACTTGGTTTTTTAAAAAAATAGATTTTAAAAAGCCTGTGATCAGTGTTGGAAATTTAAGTTTTGGAGGCAATGGAAAAACACCCCTTTGTAAGGCAATAGCAAGGGAATTTCAAGGTGTTTTTATCGTACTTAGAGGCTATAAAAGAAAAAGTAAAGGTTTGCTTGTTATTAAGCACAATCATGAAATTTTATCCGATGTTACACAAAGCGGCGATGAAGCGATGGAATATGCCTTTGAGGATAAAATTTTAGGCGTAATTGTCAGTGAAAATAGGGCAGAAGGGATCAAAAAAGCTTTTGATTTGGGCGCTAAGATAGTTTTATTAGATGATGCTTTTTCTAAATTTTATATTCAAAAATTCGATATTTTATTAGAGAGCGAAGTAAAGCCTTATTTTAATTTTACTTTACCTAGCGGGGCGTATCGTTTGCCAAAATTTTATAGCAAAAAAGCTGATTTTATAGCACTTGAAAATAGGGATTTTATCCGTTATTCTTATACCAAAGAAAATCCTAAGGCTATATTGGTTACGGCTATTGCGAAACCTTTTAGACTTTATGAGCATTTTATAAAGGCTAGGGCTTGTTATTTTTTTAAAGATCATTATGAATTCAAAAAAGATGAGCTTGAAAAATTACTTAAAAAGCATAATTGTGATACTTTAATGCTTACTTTTAAGGATTATGTTAAAGTGAAAGATTTTGGTTTTAAGTGTCAAATTATAGAATTAAATATAGAATTAAAAGAAAATTTTAAAGAGAAATTGCATCAATATGTAAGGAGTTTTGATTGATTTTAGTTGAAAGTAGAAATATTAACAATAGAGCAGATTTTAAAGAAGCATTGATTAATCCAAATGCGCCACAAGGTGGGCTTTACTCACCTTTAAATTTACCTTATTTTGATGGGGAAAAATACAGCGAACTTTCTTATAATGATTTTGCTTTAAAATTGATAGAAAGCTTTGAATTTGGCTATGAAGAATTATTTAAAAAAGCCCTGAAAAGCTATGAAAAATTTGATCATGGTTTTGCAATCAATTTAAATAAAATCGAAGATAGGGTTTATATTAACGAGCTTTGGCATGGACCTACAAGGGCTTTTAAAGATATGGCTTTGCAACCTTTTGGAGTGCTTTTAAATGAATTTTCAAAAGATAAAAAAATTCTAATCATGTGTGCCACAAGTGGAGATACAGGCCCAGCTACACTTAAAAGCTTTGAAAATTTAGAAAATATTAAAGTTGTTTGTATGTATCCAAATGGTGGAACAAGTTCTTTACAAGAACTTCAAATGAGAGCTTTGGATAAAAATAATTTAAAAGTTTTAGCTATTGAAGGTAATTTTGATGATACGCAACGTATTTTAAAAAATCTATTAGCAAAAGCAGAGTTTAGAGAAAAATTAAAAATGCAAGATTACGAGCTTTGTGCTGCAAATTCTGTCAATTTTGGACGCATTTTGTTTCAAATAATCTATCATTATTATGCGAGTTTAAAATTATGGAATGAATTTAAAGAAAAGATTGAAATTATCGTTCCTAGTGGAAATTTTGGAAATGCTTTAGGGGCTTATTATGCGAAAAAAATGGGTGCTAAAATTGCAAAAATAAAAATCGCATCCAATGCAAACAATATTTTAAGTGAATTTTTCAATAAAGGCATTTATGATTTGCGGGGTAAAATTCTTAAAAAAACTATATCTCCAGCTATGGATATTCTTATTTCTTCCAATATAGAAAGACTGCTTTTTGATAAATTAGGTGATTTAAGAACTAATGAGTTAATGAATTCGCTTAAAAATCAAAATTATTTTATTCTTGATCAAAAAGAATTGCAAAGTTTGCAAGAAGATTTTGAAGCTGATTTTTGTGAAGATAGTGAGTGTATGAGATTTATCAAAGAAAGTAAAACTTTAATCGATCCACACACCGCAACTTGCTTTAAAATGCTAGATACTTCAAAACCAAGCATTATCACTTCAACAGCTGAATGGACAAAATTTACTCCGAGTATGGTTAAAGCGATTTTTGATAGAGATTGTAAAGATGAAAAAGAAGATTTTAAACTTTTAGCTAAAAATTTTAATCTAGAAGTAAAGGAAGAAATTTCTAAACTTTTTGATTTAAATTTGCAAGATAAAAGAGTATATAAAAGCGAAGAAGTTGAAAATGAAATTTTAGAATGGATGAAAAAATGATTATTATACCTACAAGATTAAACTCAACGCGTTTTCCTAAAAAAATTCTTTGTGATATAGGCGGCGTTCCTATGTTTATAGCGACTGCTAAACAAGTACAAGAAGTCGATGAGGTTTGTATAGCGGTTGATGATGAAGAAATTTTAGAACTTGCTACAAAGTATCATTTTAAAGCGGTTTTAACCAGTAAAGAGCATGAAAGTGGCACAGATAGAATCAATGAAGCTTGTCAAAAACTTGCTTTAAAGGATGATGAAATTATCATTAATGTACAAGCGGACGAACCTTTTATAGAAAGCAAAAATTTGCTTTTATTTAAAGAATTTGCACATTCTTGCTTAGATAAAGAAGCTTTTATGGCAAGTTGCTATAAAAGCATAGATAAAAAACAAGCCGATGATCCTAATTTAGTTAAAGTGGTTTGCGATAAAGATAATTTTGCTTTATATTTTTCAAGATCAAAAATTCCTTATGAAAGAGAAGGTTATCAAGATAATTTTAAAGGGCATTTAGGAATTTATGCTTATAGTGTAAAAGCTTTGCGTGAATTTTGTGCTTTAAAAAATTCAATGCTTGAAAAAACTGAAAAACTAGAGCAGTTAAGAGCGATTGAAAATGGGAAGAAAATCAAAATGCTGGAAATTAGCACTCAAAGCATGGGGATTGATACTCAAGAAGATTATGAAAAGGCTTTGAGATTTTATAAAAATTTGTAAAATTTTATGTATTTTAATACATATTTTTAATTTTAATTAAGGAGAAATAATGAAAAAAATTGTTTGTTTTTTAACGATGTTTTTTGCCTTACATTTGATGGCAAAAGATTTGGTTGTGGGTATGGAGTTGGGTTATCCACCTTTTGAAATGAGCGATAAAAACGGAAAAGCAAGTGGGATTAGTGTCGATTTTTTAGATCAATTTGCTAAAGAACACGGTTATAAACTCGTAGTTAAAAATATAGCTTGGGATGGTTTAATACCTGCCCTTAAAACTGGAAAAATAGATCTTATTATGTCTTCTATGACGATTACTGATGAACGTAAAAAGGTTGTGGATTTTACTATCCCTTATGCACAGGCTAATTTGGCAATTTTAACTCCTATTAACTCAAAGATCAAAAGCATAAAAGATTTAGATAAAAAAGGAGAAATTTTAGCTTTAAAACGTGGATCTACAGGGCATTTATATGCAAGTAAAAATCTTAAAAACGCAACCATACATCTTTTCGATAAAGAAAGTGCGGCGATTTTGGAAGTTATACAAGGCAAAGCAGATGGATTTTTTTATGATCAACTGACTATTTATAGAACTTGGCAAAAACATCAAGATACTACAAGAGCTATTTTAGCACCTTTTCAAAAAAGTCCAGAATTTTGGGGTATAGCTATAAGAAAAGGCGATACAGATCTTAAAAAACAATTGGATGATTTTATAAGTAAAAGCAAAAAAGATGGATTTTTTGACTCGCTTGGAGAAAAATATTTAAAAGATGTTAAAGACACTTTTAAAAAGAATCATTTGCAATTCTTCTTTTAAGTTTATAAGAAAAGACTTTTTAGTCTTTTCTTTATCACGTTACAAAACTTTCTACTAATCTTTGAATCAATAAATTCCAACCATCAACAAGAACAAAGATCAAAAGTTTAAAAGGTAAAGAAATCATTACAGGTGGGAGCATCATCATACCCATAGCCATCAAAACAGAACTCACAACCATATCTATAACTAAAAAAGGCAAGTAGATTAAAAAGCCTATTTCAAAAGCCGTTTTAAGTTCAGAAATCATAAATGCAGGTACTAAAACAGTTAAAGAAACATCATCAATCGTTTTAGGATTTGGCAAATGGCGTATGCGATAAAATAAAGCCAGATCTTTTTCTCGAGTATTTTTTAACATAAAATCTTTAAAGGGCTTGATGCTTTTATTAAAGGCTTCTTCGTAGCCGATTTTTTCCGCTAAATAAGGCTTGATACCTTGATTATAAGATTTTGTAGCCACAGGCTCCATGATGAAAAAGGTTAAAATTAAAGCAAGAGTTACCAATATAGTATTTGGTGGCATACTTTGCGTTCCCATAGCTTGACGCAAAAAAGAAAAAACAACGATCAAGCGTAAAAAAGAAGTCATAACAAAAACTATACTCGGAGCAAGCACTAAGATCGTTAATACTATGACTATATTTAAAGTTGTAACAAGTTGATTAGGAGTATTTGGAGCACTAAGACTTAAATTTACCGTAGGAATTGTTGCTTCAGGTGCTGCAAAAAGAGTGCTAAAACAGGCACTCATTATCAATAAAAAAACTATTTTTTTCAAATGCTAACCTTAGATTATTGATTTTAAAAATAGGTTTTATTTTAACTTTTGATGACTAAAAAAGAGTTTAAAACTTTTGTTTAAAATATCCAAAACTTAACTTTAAAATGTTAAAATAGAACAAAATTATTTATCATAAAATAAAGGCTTTAAAGATTATGAAAAATTCAATTTTAATTTTAGCAGCAGGACTTGGCACTCGGATGAAATCGCAAAAACCAAAAGTTTTGCAAGAACTTTGCCAAAAAAGCATGATTTTGCATATTTTAGAAAAAGCCTATGAACTAAGCGATGATGTAAGTGTGGTTTTATCTCATCAAAAAGAGCTTGTTGAAAAAGAAATTCTCTCTTCTTTTCCAAAAACAAAAATTTTAGAACAGGATTTAAAAAATTACCCTGGAACTGCAGGTGCTTTAAAAAATTTCAAATCAGACAAAGAAAAAGTTTTAATTCTTTGCGGGGATATGCCTTTAGTTGAAAGTGAAAGCTTAAAGCAATTATTGCAAAATGATGCTGATTTGAGCTTAGCGGTGTTTCGCGCTAAGGATGCAAAAACTTATGGGCGAGTCTTGATAGAAAATGATAGAGTGGAAAAAATCATAGAATTTAAAGATGCCAACGAAAAAGAAAGATTAATTAATATTTGCAATGCCGGAGTTTATGCGATCAAATCAAAACTTTTATCAGAAATATTGCCTTTAATTGATAATAATAATGCCGCCAAAGAATACTATCTAACCGATATGATAGCTTTAGCCAAAGATAAAAATAAAATCATTAAAGCTATCTATGTAGATGAAAATGAATTTATGGGTATTAATGATAAATTTGAGTTAAGCATAGCTGAAAATTTAATGCAAGAAAAAATCAAAAAGCATTGGATGAAACAAGGAGTGATTTTTCATTTACCTCATAGCACTTTTATAGGATTGGATGTTGAATTTGTAGGAGAATGTGAAGTTTATGAAAATGTGAGAATTGAAGGAAAAAGCAAGATTGTTAACTCCATCATCAAAAGTTCTAGCGTGATCGAAAATTCTATCGTTGAAAATAGTGATGTAGGGCCTTTAGCACATTTGCGTCCAAATTGTGAAATAAAAAATACCCATATAGGTAATTTTGTAGAATGCAAAAATGCAAAATTAAACACCGTAAAAGCAGGGCACTTAAGCTATTTAGGCGATTGTGAAATCGATAGTGGTACCAATATAGGCTGTGGGACTATCACTTGTAATTATGATGGGATTAAAAAACATAAAACTATTATCGGCAAGAATGTTTTTGTGGGATCAGATACACAATTTATTGCTCCTGTCAATATAGAAAATGATGTTATTATTGCGGCTGGAAGTTCGGTTGATTGTAATGTTTCTAGTGGTTCTTTGTTTATCAATAGAGCTAATAGAAAAGTGGTTAAAGATTATTTTTATAAAAAATTTAAAAAATGAAAACTATACTTTTAGCGGTTAGCGGTAGCATAGCTTTTTATAAAGCTTATGAACTTATTTCTTTATTTAAAAAAGAAAAGATTAGAGTTAAAGTCTTACTTAGCCAAGGGCTTTTAAAATTTGCAAATAAATTAAGTTTTGAAGCTTTGGCAGATGAAATTTTATGTGAAGAAAATGAAAGTTGGGAAAATAAAAAAAATCATATAGATTTTAGCAAAGATTGCGATCTTGTTCTTTTTGCACCCGCGAGTGTCAATTCGATCAATAAATTAGCCCTTGGTATAGCGGATAATCTTTTTATTCAAACCTTAATCGCTTGCACTAAACCTTTAATCATAGCTCCAGCGGCTAATACAAACATGTATCATCATTTTAGCACACAAAATTCTTTAAAATTACTTCAAAAAAATAAAGCCTTAATCATCCCTCCAATTTCTAAAGTTTTAGCTTGTAAGGATGAAGGAGTAGGGGCTTTAGCAGAAGTTGAAGATATATTTAACATTACCAAAAGAGAGCTTTTTAAAAAGAAATTTTGGCTTGATAAAAGTGTAGTGATCAGCGGTGGAGGCACAAGAGAAAAAATAGATGATGTGCGTTGCATTAGTAATTTTTCAAGCGGAAAAATGGCAAAATCAATCGCCGATGCCTTTTATTTTTTAGGAGCTAAGGTTATATTTTTAAGTTCTGTAGATTTTAAAACCCCTTATGAAATTTACAAATTTGAAGATTCAAAAGACTTAAAGGCGTTATTGCAAAGATTTTGCGAAAATGATTTTTTGATTATGGCGGCTGCTGTGAGTGATTTTATCCCGCAATTTCAAAAAGGAAAAATCAAGAAAAATCAATTTTCAAAAGGCTTAGATCTTCACTTAAAACTTAATGAAGATTTGCTAAAAAATATCGATTTTAAAGGCAAAAAAATAGGCTTTAAAATGGAATTTGATGCAGAAAATGCTATAGAAAACGCTAAAAAATCTTTAGTGGAGAAAAACTTAAATTTAGTATGCTTAAATATCCTAAATGAAAAAAATACTTTTGGAAGTGATCAAAACGAATTTTATTTTATAAGTAAAGACGCTTGTGAAAAAAGTGGCTTAAAAGATAAAAAAGATTTAGCTTTTGATTTGATTGATTGGTGTGAAAAATTATGATTAACGCCACTCTACCTATCCAAATGAAAGTTTTGGGAAAAACAGGTTATGGTCATTATACCTTGCTTTTAAATCATAAAAAAATTCAAACTAAAAGCATGATTGATCTAGAAATTGGTGCGGAATATTTGGCTGAAATTTATAAAGAAAAAAGTGGAGCGATACAATTTAAACATTTATCAAAAAGACCAGTTTTTACACCTTTTGAAGAAGGTTTGCCTTTGATAGTAGCGATCTTAGAAAATAAGATCAATTATAAAGAATACATCATTTCAAATCTTATGGAATGTAAAAATAGAGAAAAATATCAAATTTTAAAAGAGATGCTTTTTGCAAGTTTTGAAAATATTTATCATATTCCTTTTATTTTTGAAAATAAAGCTTGTTTATTTCAGATGAAAAAGAGGGCTAAATTTTTGGAAATTTATCTTTATTTTAGCGTTTTTGGTGCTTTAAAAATACTCATTGATAATCATGGAGTTTCGATTTTTACTCCTTTTTTTAAAGTGCAAAAATTTTTAAATGAGCATTTGAATTTTAATGTTGTGCAAGATAATAAAATTGCGCCTTTATTTGTATTTAAAAAATTATCTGATTTTAAGGGGTGAAAATGAATGATTTAAAACATCTTGCCATAGTTATGGATGGCAATAGACGTTGGGCAAAGGCTAAGGGCTTTTTGGCAAAGTTGGGTTATTCTCAAGGGGTAAAGACTATGCAAAAGCTTATGGAAGCCTGTGTTGAAGAAGGAATTTCTAATTTGAGCTTATTTGCTTTTAGCACTGAAAACTGGAATAGGCCTAAAGATGAAATAGAATTTATTTTTGAACTTTTAGATCGTTGTTTAAATGAAGCTTTGGAAAAATTTGAAAAAAACAATGTCCGCTTAAGAGCTATCGGTGATTTAACAAGACTTGATCAGGCTTTAAGGGATAAAATCGCCTTAGTGGAAGAAACGACCAAACATTGCAATGGACTTTGTGTCAATCTAGCCATCAGCTATGGTGCCAAAGATGAAATCATCCGTGCTACGCGTCGTGTTATAGAAAAAGGTTTAGAAATCAATGAAAAAAATATCAGTGAAAATTTAGATCTTCCTTTAGATGTGGATTTAATGCTTCGCGTAGGCAATGCAAAAAGACTTTCGAATTTTTTACTTTGGCAATGTGCTTATGCTGAAATTTATTTTAGTGAAACTTTATTTCCTGGGCTTACGAAAAGAGAATTTAAAAAAATCATAAAAGAATACAGAAAAAGAGAGAGAACATTTGGAAGGTGAAATTTTTACACAAAGCTTTCTAAAATTTACTTTTTTGATTATCTTGGGTTTGAGTTTGGGCTCATTTTGTATGTGTTTTTTAAGTCGTTTTTGTGAAAATAAACCCTTTTTAAGTATGAGATCTTATTGTTTTTCTTGTGGTAAAAAACTTAGTATTTTAGATCTTATACCTTTTTTTTCATATATATTTTTAAAAGCTAGATGTAGGTTTTGTAAGGAAAAAATTCTCATTGATATATTTTTAGCTGAAATTTTAGGTGTGATTTTTGTTTTTATTGCTTATTTTTTTAGCAAAAATTTATTAGAATTTCTAGTTTTTTCATTATATTTATTTGTTTTTTGGATGCTTTCTTATATAGATATAAAATTTAAAGCAGTTCCGCAAATATTGCTTTGGGCTTTATTTTTTTTGGCTTTGATTTTAAAGCTGGATATCAATGATTTTTTTTATTTTCTTATTTTTGAAGATTTTAAAAATGGCTTTTTAATACAAGCTTTTTCTTTTGCGGGTTTTTTGTTTTTGCTTAAAAATTTGACAGCCTATATTAAGAATTTCAAATCAAAAAATATACAAGAAAATTTAGGAGATGCAGATATTATCGTGTGTGCTAGTATAGCTGGAATTTTTGGATTTAAAGAAAGTTTTATTATCCTTTTTTGTGGAGCTTTATTGACTTTGCCATTTTTTATTTTTTATAAAAGAAAAGAATTAGCATTTTTACCTTTTATCAATACTGCTTTTATCGGCTATGTGATTTTTTTAATTTTTAATCAGGGATTAGCATGAAGCTTGTTTCAAGATATATTTTAAACCAATTTTTAAGCACTAATCTTTCCATTTTTTTTGTGCTTTTTAGCATTGTTTCTATGGTATTTTTTATCCAATTAGCTAAACTAACTTCAAGTATAGAAATCAGCTTTTTAGATTTACTTGAACTTTATGGATTTATGTTGCCTAGAATTTTAATTTTTACCTTGCCTATATCTTTTTTTATAGCACTGACTTTGACTTTATTTAGACTTTCTAGAGAAAATGAAAGTATAGTTCTTTTTACTTTAGGATTTTCTCCAAAAACTTTGGCTTCATTGTTTTTAAAAATTTCTGCTTTGGTAAGTGCTTTGATGTTATTTACATCTTTAGTGATGATACCTTTGGTGCTTGAACTTCAAGATAATTTTATCGATTATAAAAAAACACAGGTAAAATTTAATTACAAAACAGGAGAATTTGGGCAAAAATTTTTAGATTGGATGATTTTTATAGAAAAGCAAGATGGTGATAAGTATGAAAATATCATTATGTATCATCCAAAAAGAGTGCAAAGCGATAAAGAGCAACTCATCATCGCCAAAGAAGCCACCGTGCAAAAAGAAAGTACGGGTTTTGCTTTTAAACTTTCTAAGGGTAGAATGTATAATTTCGAGCAATCCGGTATGCTTTTTACAGGAGAATTTGAAAATCTCACCTTAAATACAAAATTTAACAACAATGATTTTAAAATCAAAAAATTTTATGAATACTGGCTAGATATCAATACCGACACAAAACGTGCTAAAGAATTTGTGATTTACACCACCATAGCACTTTTTCCACTAGCAAGCACACTTTTTGCACTTTCATTTGGTATCGTCACTTATCGTTATGAGAAAGGTTTTGTGTATGTGGGGATGTTTAGTGTTATCGTGCTGTATTTTGGACTTTTAAGCTTATTTTATAAACCGCCTTTATTGGCATGTTTTAGTATCTTTGTGCTTAGTTTTATTGCTTCAATGATTTGCTTTAAGAAAATGATTTTGAGTCGTTATTGATGAAATTAAAACTGGTTTTTTCTTATGATGGATCAGCTTTTTTAGGCTCTGCTACACAACCACACAAAAAAGGAGTTCAAGATGCCCTAGAGGACGCTTTGACTCATCTTGGAATTTTTTCTAAAACCTACATGGCTTCAAGGACGGATAAAGGAGTACATGCAAGTTTTGCGGTAGCTTGTGTTGAGTGCGGAGATCATTTTAAAGATCTAAACTATCTTAAAAATCAGATCAATAAATTTTCTCATCCTTATATACACATCAAAAATTTAGAAATCATGCCTTTAAATTTTGAGGTGAGATATGATGTTAAGAGTAGGGAATACCGCTATATTTTCCACCATGGTAAATTTAGCCCTTTTATGTCTCAATACGTGTATTTTTATCCGAAAATAGACATTAAAAAAGCCAATGAAATTTTAAAATACTTTATCGGAGAGCATGATTTTAAGTATTTTTGTAAAAGCGGAAGTGATGTTAAAAGCACGGTTAGAAAGGTATTTAAATCTCATGCTTATACTTATAAAGATATGACAATTTTTCATTTTAAGGCCAATGGTTTTTTAAGAGGGCAAATTCGTCTCATTGTTGCAAGTGTTTTAAAGATTTTAGATCAAAAAATGACTCAAAAAGAACTCGTAGAGCAATTAAAAGCTATAAAAAAGCACAATCACTTTTTAGCTCCGCCTAATGGACTTTATCTAAGCAAAATCACTTACTAAAAAATAATAAAATTTATTTATCTATAATAATAAAAAATTTTAATTTGATAACTTCAATTATAATTTATTATAATTACAATTATTTTTAATGATAATATAAATTATTTTTAAAGATAAACTTTTAAATTGGGGTTAAAGCTATCAAAACAAACCCTATAATATCAGCTTTAACTCTACTCAAAATCAAATTGCAATAATCATAATTGCTTAAAA
>NZ_JACHTO010000010.1:0-55108 GCF_020135895.1 Campylobacter sp. 2457A
TGGCTATTGCCATAAACTTGCCTCGAAGCGTTACAAAAATAATTGGGTGAATTAAACGCTTTTTTACCCCTTGTAAATAATACCTTGTTAATTTTTCCTAATATAAATATATCTCTTTTCATAAGTGCATTTTAATTCTCTTTTATCGCCTTTTAAAAGATAAATGCGTTCTATTGGATAAGTAGATTTTTCATCATCCTGAAATCTGCGATTATAAAGGGTAATATAATTTTTTCCTTTAAACTCCATAACTCCATAGTATAAATAGCCTAGCATAGGATATCCAAAATCAAATTTTAGTGGTTGTGAAATTTTATTGCTTGGCATGGCATATAAACCAAATACTACAGCAGCATCGCTGTCAAGACCTGCTCGAAGATTATCTCGAGTATCTAATCCATCAAGATGTAAATCATCCCCATAGATTTTATCACTTGCTTTTGCATCTAGCTTACCATTTTTATATATCCAAAGTGCTTCATAATAAGCCCCTGATATAAGAATCAGATTTTCGGGCACTCCATCATTGTTAATATCAATTTTTCTTTTATACATTTTGGTATTATGGATAAAGAAAAAATTGTCATCATATTCGTCTTTGATAGCTTTTGCCATTTTTTCTTTTATAATCTCTCCCTTTTCTGTGCAAAAATCTGAAGTAATACCATATCTACTACTTGTTCCAAAAGTACAAAAGCCTATGCTATATGGAGGATTGACAGAAGGAGGAACTTCTTGCCATTTATTCTCATCAAATTGATCATCATGCTGTCTTGCATATTCACATAATTCTTTATTGTTAGAATCTAGCACCTTACCTAGAAGTTTAAGCAAGTCTGTAATGCGGTTTTCATAAGAATGTCCTATAAAATCAGAGCGTTCTTCATAGGCATCTTCTTCATCATAATCATATTGTATAAAATCAGCTCTATCAATTTTATTTAATTTTTTAATAAATGCCCTTTGTGAATCTAAAAGATCTTTTAGTCTTTGCTCCTTATCTGGAAACTTAGAGACTTTTAACTCTTTTGTTAATTGTGTATAGACTTCAGCCATATAGCGATCTAAATTTTGTAAATTCCCGCTTTTATCATTGCATATCATCTTTTCAACATTGCTTTTTGCTTTAGCACAATCAAAACTAGGTTTAGCTTCACTTGGAGATTGGGCATTAGCACTAATGCCTAAAATTAAACACAATCCTAAAACTATTGAAAACTTTTGCATGGATACTCCTTTAAATGTTATTAAAGATATTTAAATACTGCAATTAATTTGCATATTATATAAAACAATAAGAAAAATAATAAATTTAAACCAAGTAAATAATACTTCTCTTTTTTCACTAAAGGAATTTTATGCTTTTTTAAAATAAAAATTTTAAATATTAAAAGATAAATAAGAGAGCAGATATTAAAAATTAAGGTTGCAAAAAATATAAAATCAAGTTCAGCTTTTAAATGAATATTATCATAAGATATTGCAATTGAAAAAATGATTCCGGTGCTAACACAGCAAATAATTCCATAAAAAAACCAATAGATAATACTTTTTTCTTTGGATAAAATTTGCCTGATCTTAGGAAAAAATAAAGCAATGATAAAAGGTGCTAAGCCTTTTAAAATTTCTTGAGGAAATGAGACACAAACGATGAATGCAGTCCATAGGCAACTAAAAATATAATCTCCTAGAGTTGTCATAATTGAACCTTAATTTTAAATTTATATATTTTATAAAAAATACATAAACTAAAATGATTTTAAAAGATGAAAAGCTTAATTTTTTATGATAAATCTAAATGAATGTTTTTGAAGTTTAATGGTGCGCTCAAGAGGATTCGAACCTCTGGCCTTTTGAACCGCAATCAAATGCTCTATCCAGCTGAGCTATGAGCGCATTTTTAAAGACGCTATTATATAATATTTTTCTTAAAAATAGGTTATTTGTTTGATTTTTTAGTAATTTTATCATCAAATTCCAATTCTTTTTTTCTTTTTTTATAATAAACAATAAGTCCAAGAACTAAAATCAAGCATATAAGTGTAAAAATATACCAAGTAGCATTTTTATTGCCGTTTAAAAATAACCCATTCGTATTCATTCCAAAAAAACCTACGATTAAATTTAGAGGCAAAAATATCGCAGAAAGGACGCTTAAAAAATATAAACTTTGATTAATCCTTTCATTTTTGATCGCATTTATAAATAAATGTAATTCGTTAAGTCTTGTTAGAATTTCTTTGCTATTTTTCAAGGCTATATTAGCGCCAAAAATCAATGGTCTTAAGGCTTTTTTATGCGGACTTGATTCAGCAAGTAAATTTAAAGCTTCATTAAATAGAGAAAGGTTTTTTAAATTTTTATTTATTTTTTGCTTTAAAATGAAACTTTTTTTAAAAAAATTTTTAATCAAATTGCCCTTTAAAAGGATATTTTCTTTATGCTCTATAATATTTTCAAAATGCGTATTCATCGCTTTATATTCATCCAAGTTAGCACGGATAATGTTTAGAAAATCATTAAGGTTGAAAATTTTAAATTCTGTATTTTCTAATTTGAAAATATATTCTTCCTCAAATCCAAAAACATGAATCTTTTCTTTATCTGTTTTGGAGTTTAATGAGGATAAAATTAAAATTTTTTGCCCTAGAAAATCCATATATAAAGTGTTGGAATTTTTACTTAAAAATTTAGCTAAATTATCATCATACTGCATTGTTTAACCTTTTAGAATAAAAATCTTTTCTAAATTTATTAAATTCGTTTTTTTGAATCGCCTCTCTCATTTGTTTTACCAAATCAAGATAATAATGCAAATTATGCAAACTCGCTAAGCGAAAAAAAGTTAGCTCCTTAGCTTTAAAAAGATGATTTAAATAAGCACGTGAGAAGGTGCGGCAAGTGTAGCATTGACAAGTTTTATCTATAGGATCGTGATCGTTAATAAATTCTGCTTTTTTGATATTAAATTTGCCAAAGCTAGTGAAAAAAGTTCCATTTCTAGCATTTCTTGTTGGCATAACACAATCAAACATATCTACCCCACGTGCAACATTTTCTACTAGATCTTCAGGAGTGCCAACGCCCATTAAATATCTAGGACGATTTTCATCTAAAAAAGGATTTAAATTTTCTACAGTTTCATACATAAGAGCATTTTCCTCTCCGACACTAAGCCCTCCTATAGCTAGTCCATCAAATTCCATTTCATTTAAAGCTAAGGCGCAACGTTTTCTTTCTTCATAATCAGTTCCGCCTTGGATGATTCCAAAAATATTTTGATCTAAACCTATGTTTTGTTTTTGCATTTTTTTATGATATTCTATGGCTTCTTTTGCCCATAAAATAGTCCTATCAACAGAAATTTTAACCCTTTCTTTGGTTGCAGGTAGGGCAACTAGATCATCTAAGATCATCATAATATCTGATTTAAAAGTATATTGGATATCCAAAACACTTTTAGGGGTAAAAAGATGCTTGCTTCCATCAATATGACTTTTAAATTCTATACCTTCATTAAAATGTTTTGAATTTTTACTTAAAGAAAAAGCTTGAAAACCACCACTATCGGTTAAAAAACTTCTATCAAATTGGGTAAAACCATGCAAGCCTTTAAAATTTCTAATCACCTCCAAACCAGGACGCAAATACATATGATAAGTATTAGCAAGAATGATTTTTGCATCGAGTTCTTTTTTAAGATCGTTAGCATCAAGGCTTTTAACCGCACCCACTGTTCCAACAGGCATAAAAATAGGAGTTTCAAAGGTGCTATGTGCTGTAGTGATTTCACATACTCTAGCCATGCCATCTTTATACTTTAATTTAAATTCCATTTGATATAATTCCTTTTTTTGGAGATAAACACAATGAATCATATTTTAATTATAATTGATGGAATTTTAGCAAAGCATTTCTTAGAAAGGCTTTGTTTTGAAAAAGGTTTAGGGTATTTTTTTACTATCGTTTGCCAAGAAGAACTTAATATAAAGAGTGATTCTTTGGAATTATATCGTTTTGATCCTACCAGTACAGCACGTCTTGAAACGATTATGGGTAAAAACTTTAAACAAGCTTTTATTTACATGCAAGATGAATTTGAGGCGAAAAAAACCTATGAGGCTTTGCGTTTATTAGATATCAATTTAGAAATTGAAATTATGGATTTTTGGGGCTTAAGCATCAGCGATTCTCATGTAAATTTAATCGATGCGAGAATGACTTTGAGTCGTAGATTGATGAATTTTTTTCCAGATATTGCCCTTACTGCCCAATACGTAGGACTCGGAGAAGGGGAGATTATGGAGGTGAAAATTCCTTCAGGATCTATTTTTGCCTACAGACATATTAGATCTATTCAACAAAAAAGATGGCGTATAGTATTGATTTATAGAAATTCAAAAATTTATTTTGTGAAACCTAGCTTTGTTTTAGAGCCTAATGATAGCATTTTAATCGTAGGAGATCCTGTTGTTCTTCAAACTATTTTTCACAATATCAGAGATAAAGCAGGGCAGTTTCCTATTCCTTTTGGAAGCAATATTTTTACCCTTATTGATATGAAAAATATGAGTGAAAAAACTCAAGAGAATTTGATCAATACAACCTTATATCTTGAAGAAAAAAGCAATGCAAAGAAAAGTTTTATAAGAGTGATAAATCCTAAAATGAGTCCTATATTTCATAAATTAAAAGAATTATTTTATGAAAAAGAAGGGGTGTTTTTTGATTATTTTAATACAGATTTTACCCATTTAGATGCTTTTTTGCAAAATAACGATATAGGGATGCTCATTACAGATTATAAACATTTTCAAAAAGAGAAAAAGAAATTTTTTGATTTAAAAATTCCTATACTAAAAATAGGAGAGTGTGAATTTAAAAACTTAAAAGAATCGGTGATTTTAAGTGCTAATGAAAGCGAACTTGAAAATAATGCCAATGTGATCACTGATTTTAGCAAACAGCTTGATTTTAATCTAACGCTTTATTATTACAATCCTAATTCTCAAAATATCAGCGATATGAAAGAGTATTTTAGCAGTTTATCTAAACTTTATGATAAAAATATTCAAATCATTCACAAAAGAGACGATAATCCGCTTTTAAATTTACAATACCGCAATGATTTATTGCAATTTGTAAGTTTTGAAAAAGAGCTTTTGGGCGGAAATTTTAGTAAAAGTTTAAGTACAAATTTAAACAGACATTATGCTAAAATGAAGCAAAATTATCAGCTTTTTATACCGGTTGAATAAAGCAATTTTAAGCAATAATTAGTCCTAATTTGATAAAATAGATTTAAGATTAAAACAAAAGTGAAAAAATGCAAATAAAAGTCAATTTAAAAGAAAATGCGTATCAAGTTTATATCGATGAATTAGAGAATTTAGAATTTGACACTAAGGTTTTTATACTTTCAAATCCTAAAATTTCAGGACTTCATCTAAAAAAATTACTCGATAAAATTAAAGCTAAAGAGATTTTTATCGCTACGATAAAGGATGGAGAAGAATATAAAAACTTAAACACCATAGAAGAAATTTTAAATCAAATGTTTAATTCCAAGCTTGATAGAAAAAGTATCCTAATAAGCTTTGGCGGCGGAGTGATCAGCGATATGGGAGGATTTGCAGCAAGTATTTATAAAAGAGGCATTGATTTTATCAATATCCCTACGACGCTTTTAGCCTGTGTTGATGCTGCTGTTGGCGGAAAAACTGGAATCAATAACTCTTTTGGAAAAAATCTTATAGGAACTTTTTATCAGCCAAAAGCTGTGTATTGTGAGAGTGAATTTTTAAGAACTTTAGGCGAAAGAGAACTTGCTGCTGGTATGGCAGAATTTATAAAAATGGCAGTGATATTTGATGAAAATTTACTAGCTTTCATAGAAAGTATAGATGAAAAAGCTTTTTTAAGTGCAAAATGTGAAAATGAAATTTTTTCTAAAATTATCGCTAAAAGCATAGAGCTTAAGGCTAAAGTTGTAGAACAAGATGAAAAAGAAAGCCATCTTAGAATGCTTTTAAATTATGGTCATACCTTTGCTCATGTTATAGAAAATTTAACCAATTATAGCGTATATTTGCACGGTGAAGCTGTGGCTATAGGTATGAATATGGCAAATCGTTTAGCCTTAAATTTAAAGCTTTTAAGCGAAAAAGAATGTGATAGAATCGAAAGAATTTTAAGAAAATTTAAATTACCAACGTATTATAAAATCGATAATGTTGATGCTTTTTATGAAGCTTTCTTCATGGATAAGAAAAATTCTAATCAAAAATTAAATTTCATTCTTGCCAATTCTTTGGGCAAAGGCTTGATTAAAAGCGATATTGATCTAAAAGATATCATTAAAACCTTAAAAGAATTCTCATGAAAAAAATCATTTTTCTAGCTTTATTTTTTATCATAGCCTTTGCAGACACCAATAGCACGATCGCTAAAGGTATCCAAGAAAAAATCAACACTTTAAATACCATCATTAATGCAAGTATTTGGAATGTAAGATATGAAAATTTTATGAAATATCAAAATATCAATGATGAAATTCTCATTCTAAATTTAGATCTTAAAAAAACCACAGATATACTCGCACAAGAAGAATTAAAACGTAAAATCAGCAATTTAAAAGAACAGCTTAATTTGTTAAAAGAATACAAAGATTTAAATTTTGCTCAAATTCTTAGCGCTCCAAATCATGTTGAAATTTTGCCAAAACTTACCAATCCTTTAGCCATAATCGGGGCTTTTTCTCATATTAAAAAAATAAAAGGAGAAAAAGAGGAATATTTATCTAAATTTAACGAGTTTAAAAATTTAGTCGATAAGATCAAGGAGAAAAATTCAGAGCTTAAAGAATTGGTTGATTTTGATCCAAGTCCTAAAAATATACAAGCTTTAAAAGAATCCGATCAAAAATTAGAAGAATTTGATCAAATTTTAAATTTCATCAGTGCTTCTTATTCGGTGTATGAAAAAAAGATTGATGAGGAAATTTCAAGGGTTAGTTCTGAAATTAAAATCCAAACCTTAAGAGCGATTAACATTATCATTTCTATCGTTTTTGTTATTGCTATTTCATTTTTGCTTAAATATATCGCTAAAAAATACATCAAAGACAGCGAAAGATACTATACAGCAACTAAAATCATCAATTTTATCAATATCAATATTATCTTACTTATCTTGCTTTTTGTCTACATAGAAAATATAAGCTATCTTGTAACCATACTAGGATTTGCTTCTGCCGGTTTGGCAATTGCCATGAAAGATATGTTTATGTCTATGCTTGGATGGTGTGTGATCGTTTTTGGGGGTAGTTTTAGAGTAGGTGATCGCATTAAAGTTTTTCAAAATGACACAACTTATGTAGGTGATATTATAGATATTTCTTTTTTAAGAATCACTCTTTATGAAGAGCTTACTCTAGAAACTTATATGAAAAATCGCCGCAGTGGCCGTATTATCTTTATACCAAATAATTATGTTTTTACAAATTTATTGGCTAATTATACCCATCATGGTATGAAAACCATCCTTGATGGAATCGATATTAATATAAGTTTTGATAGCAACATCGAAAAAGCACAAGAAATAGTAGAAAAAATCGTGACTCATCATTCAAAAAAATACACAGAGCTTGCAAGAAAAAATATGCATCGCTTAAAAGATGAATACAGCATTAAAAATTCTAAGGTAGAACCTAGATTTTTTGTATTTTTTGAGCATTGGGGGATGAGAATTTCTGCTTGGTATATGACAAGCTCTTATGCAGCTTTAGTGCTTAGAAGCACAATCAGTAAAGAAATTATTAAAGAGTTTAACAAACACAGCGATATCAAAATCGCTTATCCAGCGCAAAATTTGTATGTGGATAAAATGGATTTAAACCACAAATTTAAAGATTTTCCCATAAAGGAATAAAGATTGAAAGAAAAAGTTTTTTTTAAAACCTTTGGATGCAGAACAAATATTTATGATACAGAGCTTTTAAAACGTTATGTAAAAGATTTTGAAATTACGAATGATGAAAAAGAAGCACAAATTGTAGTTGTCAATTCTTGCACGGTTACAAATGGAGCCGATAGCGGGATAAAATCATATATCAATACCATGAAAAAACAAGGGGTTAAAGTTATACTTACAGGTTGTGGGGCTGTAAGCAAAGGAAAAGAGCTTTTAGAACAAAAGCAAATTTTTGGAGTGCTAGGAGCGTCCAATAAAGATAAAATCAATGAATTTTTAAACGCAAAAACAAGTTTTTATGAGCTTGGAAATTTAAATTTTATCGATAAAGATATCGTTTGCGAGTATGAAAACCACACTAAAGCCTTTGTTAAAATTCAAGAAGGATGCGATTTTGCCTGTTCGTATTGTATCATTCCTAGTGTAAGGGGTAAATCAAGAAGTGTAGAAGAAAAAGATCTTTTAAAACAAGTGGAAATTCTTGCACAAAATGGTTATTCTGAAATCGTTTTAACAGGAACTAACATAGGATCTTATGGTATAAAAAATGGCACAACACTAGGAAAACTTTTGCAAAAAATGGGAAAAATTTCAGGGATAAAGCGTATAAGGCTTGGCAGCTTAGAACCAGCTCAAATTGATGAAAGCTTTTTAGAAATTTTAGATGAAGCTTGGATTGAGAAGCATTTGCATATCGCTTTGCAACACACAAGTGAAAAAATGTTACGCATCATGAGAAGACGTTCACATACTGATAATGATCTAAAACTTTTTAATCATATAGCAAGTAAAGGTTTTGCTCTAGGGACTGACTTTATAGTGGGTCATCCTGGAGAAAATGAATCTATATGGAAAGAAGCTTTAGATCATTTTAAGAATTTTCCACTCACTCACATACATGCTTTTATTTTTAGTCCTAGAAACAATACTCACTCAGCTACCATGAAAGAAGATCTTGTTAGTGGTGATGTGGCTAAAGAAAGATTAAATCTTTTAAAAGACATCGTAGAAAAAAATAACTATGAATTTAGAAAGAAAAATAAAGTTCCACTTGAAATTTTAGTTGAAACTCAAAAAGATGGTGTTTTTGAAGGTTATGATCAATTTTTTAATAAAATAAAAATAAAAAGCGATCAAGATATAGCTAAAGAATGGTTGCTAATAAACCGATATGAAGTGCAAGAAAAATATAATTTTTCAAATTTGCAAGGCTGAAAAATGAAAAATAAAAAAATCATACTCATATCTTTTGTGATTTTGTGTGTTCTTTTTGGAATTTTATACATCAAAAACGAACCAAAATACATCGATGAAAGTCTTTATCAAAGTCTTTTGGATCAAAATTTAATCCAAAAAGCCATTATAGATAGTGAAGAAGTTTTGTTAAAAACTAAAGAAGGAAATTATGCCGTTATTAAAGATGGAATCGATTTAAAAACCCTTTTAGCTAAAGTTCCAGTAGAGATAAAAAAAGACAATACTTTGTGGCTTATAGGTGTTTTTGTTCTTTTAATCATTTTATTTTTTTTAATTCTTTCTTTTTTAAGAAAAAAAGAAATGGCAAAATACCCAATTTCTACTAATAAAGCATCTAGTGCAAATCAAAATCCCCAACTAGAAAGTTCCAATATCAAGCCTGTGATTTCAAACATAACCTTTAAAGATGTTGCAGGTGTTGATGAGGTTAAGATGGAATTAAGCGAATTGGTGGATTTTTTGCAAAATTCTAAAAAATACAAAGAATTTGGCGTAAAAATGCCTAAAGGCGTTTTGATGGTTGGGCCTCCAGGGGTAGGAAAAACTCTCATAGCTAAAGCCGTTGCCGGAGAGGCGGGAGTTCCCTTTTTTTATCAAAGTGGCTCTAGTTTTGTAGAAATTTATGTTGGAATGGGTGCAAAAAGAGTTAGAGAGCTTTTTTCTAAGGCTAAGATGATGGCACCAAGCATTATTTTTATCGATGAAATCGATGCAGTAGGCAAAGCAAGAGGTGAGATGTCCAACGTTGAAAGGGATAGCACCTTAAATCAGCTTTTAACTCAAATGGATGGCTTTGAGGACAATAACGGCGTTATTGTTATAGCCGCTACCAATAAAATAGAACTCATGGATCCAGCTTTATTGCGTTCAGGGCGTTTTGATAGAAGAATTTTTTTATCTTTGCCCGATTTTAGGGATAGACTTAGAATTTTAAAAATTTACATGAAAGATAAAAATAACAATGTCGATTTAAGCAAAATCGCTAAAGCAAGCGTTGGTTTTAGTGGGGCAGGGCTTGAAACTTTAGTCAATGAAGCAGCGATCAATGCTTTAAGAAGAAATAGCACTTTAGTTGAAGAAAATGACTTTTATGAAGTGTTAAATAAAGTGCTTGTGGGCAAAAAGAAAATTTTAACTTTCAATGATGAGGAAAAGAAAATTCAAGCCACTTATCAAGCGGCTAAGGCATTAAGTGCGTATTATTTTGATATAGGGTTTGAAAAATTCACGCTTATTGAAGATCGCTTTAAAGAATATGAAAAAAATATCAGATCCAAATCCGAACTTATCAATCGCATTAAAGTTTATTTAGCCGGTTCTAGAGCTATGAATTTAATCTACAATGAAAGCTACACAAACTCACAAAATGACTTTTTAAAGATCAAAGAATTGCTAGAATATATGGTTAATTTTGATATGATAGAAGAGCCTAATTTGGAAGAATATAAAAAAGAAGTGGATGAATTCTTAAGCTCTATGAAAGAAAAAATTTTAAAATTATCAGAACTCCTACTTGATCAAGAAAAAATCGAATACAAAGATATCAAACTTTTTATGCAAATTTAATCTCCAAAATTAACAACACATTGAAATTTCTATATTTTCAATGTGTCTTTACATTAGTTAATAAAATATATTGTATAATACTAACTCATAAAACTTTAGTTATATAGACTAAATTAAATTAAGTAAATTTTTTTATATATATACTTGACAAAATAACACTCAAAGTTGTATAATACCTTTAGCAATTAAAAAAAGAGAGTGCTAATTTAAAGAAAGGAAGTCATGAGAAATCACGATAAAAAAGGTTTGATTTTAGATTCTATTATCGAAACCTATTTATTAGATAATGTTCCTATAGGTTCTAGTGAGCTTAATTTAAATTTATGCATTCCAGCATCGACTATACGTGTTTATTTGAAAAGATTGAGCGATGAAGGATTGATCACTCAACTTCATATAAGCAGCGGTAGAATTCCAACCGTTTTAACGATGCAAAATTATTGGCAAAATTTTTGGAAAGAAAAACAAAGTGAAATTAATATCACTAACGAGGTTTTTTTAAAAGAATTAAGCAAAGAATTTGAAATTTATTGCTTGGTTTATGGAGGTAGAAATTTAATCTTAAAAGAAATTTTTAATCTCAATACCAAATTTATAGTTTTGGATTTTGAAGAAGAAGAGCTTGTAATAAAATACACCAAAGAAGCTTGGGAATTTTTAAAAACCTTGATAGGTTTTGATCTTTTTAGCATAGAAAATATAGCTTTGAAAGTTTCTTTCATGGAGCTTGTTGAAAAGATCACTTGTTTAAGACAGAATTTGATTTATTATAGAAGTAACGAAGAAAGGGCTTACCAAATTTATCAAAACGATGAATTTGTTAAGCTCTTAGATTGCGGTGTGCATCATTATTTTAAAGACAGCTTAGAATTTGAACCTTTATTTAAAGAAGGTTTTATGGGGCTTAAAGTAGATGGGCAATTTTTGGGCGAAGATGTAAATATTATCTTAGCGGGTAGTGTTTATACGGACTATAAAAAAATACTAAAACAAATAAAGGAGGCAGCGTGAGCGAACAAAAGCAAGAAATCGAAAACGAAAATTCACAAGAATGCGAAAATTTGCAAGAAGAAAATACATGCAATGAAGAAAATGAACAAGATAAATTGCAAAAAGAATTCGATGAATTAAAAGATAAATATATGCGTGCAAACGCTGAATTTGAAAATATTAAAAAAAGAATGGAAAAAGAAAAAATAACCGCAATGCTTTATGCTAATGAAGGCTTTGCGAAAGATTTGCTTGATGTTTTAGACGCTTTAGAGGCGGCTTTAAACGTTGAAGCAAAAGATGAAATCAGTTTAAAAATCAAAGAAGGAGTGCAAAATACTTTAGATTTGTTTGTTAAAAAACTTGAAAAAAATGGTATTAAAACCATAGAGGAAGTAAAAGACTTTGATCCAAATTTACACGAAGCGATGTTTCATGTAGATAGCGCGGATCATGAAAGCGGAGGTATTGTGCAGGTTTTACAAAAAGGATATAAAATTAACGATCGCGTGATACGTCCAACAAAAGTAAGTGTAGCAAAATAAATTATATATTGAAAGGATAAAAAATGAGTAAAGTTATAGGTATAGATTTAGGAACAACCAATTCTTGTGTTTCTGTTTATGAACGCGGAGAAAATAAAGTAATCCCAAACAAAGAAGGTAAAAACACAACTCCTTCGGTGGTTGCTTTTACAGATAAGGGGGAAATTTTAGTTGGAGATAGTGCAAAGCGTCAAGCTGTGACCAATCCTGAAAAAACTATATATTCTATAAAAAGAATTATGGGTTTGATGATCAATGAAGAAGCGGCCAAAGAAGCTAAAAGCAGACTTCCTTACCACATCACTGAAAGAAATGGAGCTTGTGCGATCGAGATCGCAGGAAAAATTTATACTCCACAAGAAATTTCAGCGAAAGTTTTGATGAAATTAAAAGAAGATGCGGAAGCTTTCTTAGGTGAAACTGTAGTGGATGCAGTTATCACTGTTCCTGCTTATTTTAATGACGCGCAAAGAAAGGCAACTAAAGAAGCTGGAACTATCGCAGGGCTTAACGTTTTAAGGATTATCAATGAGCCAACAGCTGCAGCTTTAGCGTATGGACTTGATAAAAAAGATAGTGAAAAAATCGTTGTTTATGATCTAGGTGGTGGTACATTTGACGTTACTGTGCTTGAAACAGGCGATAACGTAGTGGAAGTTTTATCAACCGGTGGTAATGCTTTCTTAGGTGGAGATGATTTTGATAATAAATTAATCGATTTTCTTGCAAGTGAATTTAAAAATGAAACAGGAATCGATCTTAAAAATGATGTAATGGCTTTACAACGTTTAAAAGAAGCGGCTGAAAATGCTAAAAAAGAACTCAGCTCAGCTAATGAAACTAATATCAACTTGCCATTTATTACAGCGGATGCAAGCGGCCCAAAACACTTAACAAAAACCATCACTAGAGCTAAATTTGAAAGTATGATTGAAGGTTTAGTAGCTGAAACCATCACTAAAATCAATGAAGTGGTTGATGATGCGGGGCTTAAAAAAGATGAAATTAAAGAAATCGTTATGGTAGGGGGATCTACTCGTGTTCCTTTAGTGCAAGAAGAAGTTAAAAAAGCTTTTGGAAAAGATCTTAACAAATCTGTAAATCCTGATGAAGTTGTGGCTATCGGTGCAGCGATCCAAGGTGCGGTTATAAAAGGTGATGTTAAAGACGTGCTTTTACTTGATGTAACTCCACTTTCTTTAGGTATTGAAACTTTAGGCGGTGTGATGACTAAGATCATAGAAAAAGGCACAACCATCCCAACCAAAAAAGAACAAGTTTTCTCAACTGCAGAAGACAATCAAAGTGCCGTAACCATCAATGTTTTACAAGGTGAAAGAGAATTCAGCCGTGATAATAAATCTTTAGGAAATTTCAACCTTGAGGGAATTCCACCAGCACCACGTGGTATGCCACAAATTGAGGTGACTTTTGATATCGATGCAAATGGTATTTTAACCGTTTCTGCTAAAGATAAAGCAACAGGCAAAGCACAAGAAATCAAAATCACAGGTTCAAGCGGCTTGAGTGAAGAAGAAATCGATAAAATGGTAAAAGACGCAGAACTTCACAAAGAAGAAGACAAAAAACGCAAAGAAGCTGTAGATGCAAGAAATGCAGCTGATAGCTTAGCACATCAAGTTGAAAAATCTTTAAGCGAACTTGGAGAAAAAGTTCCAGAAGATGAAAAAGCAAATATTCAAAAAGCTTTAGATGAGTTAAGAGAGACTTTGAAAAATGAAAATTCAAGCAAAGAAGAAATTGAAAGCAAAATGAAAGCTTTAAGCGAAGTTTCTCACAAATTAGCTGAAAATATGTATAAAAAAGACGACGCACAAGCTAACGATAAAAAGAAAAAAGACGACGATGTTATCGACGCTGAAGTAGAATAATTTCCTTTTATCTTCATGCCAAGCTATTTTTAGCTTGGCCTTTAAAATTCAAATATTTTTTAAATGACTTTTAGCAAAATTTTTCTATAATTCTTTTTATTTTTAAGGAAAAATTTTATGGATACGGCTCGTTTTCAACCAATCATAAATTTTATATGGGGAGTAGCAGACGATCTGCTTCGTGATGTTTATGTTAAAGGAAAATATCGCGATATTATCTTGCCTATGACTGTTTTAAGAAGAGTGGATGCGGTTTTAGAGCCTACAAAAGATAAGATTTTGGATCTTTACGAACAATTTAAAGATAAAATAGATAATCTTGATTTTTTAGGTAAGAGCAAAGGCAATGGCTTAGGCTTTTATAATTATTCTAAATTCACCTTACAAACTCTTTTAAACGATCCTAAAAATATAAGAGTAAATTTTGAAAATTACCTTGATGGTTTTAGTGAAAATATCCAAGATATCATTTCCAAATTTGAATTTAAAAATCAGCTAGATAGATTAGAAAATGCCAATATTCTTTTTGGTGTTATAGAAAGATTTTGCTCGCCTAAGATAAATTTATCTATAGCGCCTATACTAGATGCTCAAGGCAACGTTATCCAAGAAGGCTTAAGCAACCTTGGCATGGGATATGTTTTTGAAGAACTCATTCGTAGATTTAACGAAGAAAACAACGAAGAAGCAGGAGAGCACTTTACCCCAAGAGAAATTATAGATCTTATGACACATCTTGTATTTTTACCCGTAAAAGAACAAATCAACAAACCAGACAAGATTTTTCTCATCTATGACAATGCCTGCGGAAGTGGCGGAATGCTAACCGAATCAAAAGAATTCATCACAGATCCTCAAGGCCTCATACAATCTAAAGCAAAAATTTATCTCTACGGACAAGAGATCAACCCAGAAACTTACGCTATATGTAAAGCCGATATGCTGATAAAAGGCGAAGATCCTGACTATATCAAATACGGCTCAACCTTAAGCGATGATCAGCACAAAGAAACAAAATTTGATTTTATGCTGACCAATCCACCTTATGGAAAATCTTGGGAAAACGATCAAAAAATTCTAAGGGTTGAAAAGAAAGGCTCAAATTCAACTTGCGATGATCCTAGATTTAGCGTAGGTATCACAAGTAAAAGTGATGGGCAAATGATGTTTTTGCTAAATATGCTTAGCAAAATGAAATTTAATACTTCTATGGGTTCACGTATCGCTAGCGTGCATAATGGCAGCTCGCTTTTTAATTCCGATAGCGGTATGGTGGCTATTAGAAAACATATCATTGAAAATGATTATCTAGAGGCTATAGTCGCACTGCCTACAAATATGTTTTACAATACAGGAATTCCGACTTTTATTTGGATCATCGCCAACAAAAAACCAAAACACAAAAGAGGTAAAATTCAGCTTATCAACGCAACAAGCCAAAAGTATTATTCTAAGATGAAAAAATCTCTAGGTTCAAAACAAAATGAGATGGCAAAAGAACACTTAGAAAAAATCACCGAGTTATTTTTGGAAAACATCAGCAATGAAGACAGCAAAATTTTAGACAATATCGAATTTGGTTATACCAAAATCACCATAGAAAAGCCAAAAAGTATCGAAAATTTAGAGCTTGATGAAAGATTTGCAAAACTCAAAGATAAAGACAAAATTTTAGAAAAATTAAAAGAATTGGAAAAAAATCCTAAAGAATTTCAAAGTAAAGAAGAATTTATAAAATTTCTAGGCGTAAAACTCAAAAAAAGTGAAGAAAATTGTCTTATAGATAACGATAAAACCAACAATACAGAAAAAATTCCACTCAAGCAAGATATACGCGAGTATTATGAAAATGAAGTGAAACCTTATGTAAAAAATTCTTGGATCGCTTGGGAAAGTGCAAGCGTAGGGTATGAAATACTTTTTAACAAATATTTTTACACCTACACACCGCCAAGAAGTTTGGACGAGATAGACAACGAACTAAGAGCCTTAGAAAAAGAAGTTCAGGAACTTTTAGGCGAGATCATGCAATGAAAAATTTCAAAAGCAGCGGCATAGAATGGCTTGGCGAAATTCCAGAACATTGGGAAATGGTAAAGATTAAGTATTTTGCTAATCTCTATAATGGTGACAGTATAAAAGATAGTGATAAAGGTAAATATTGTATTGCAGATAATGACACTATACCAAAATAATTTTTTTTCAAATATTAAGGGATTAATAGGCGGTGTTACTCCTGAACAAATAGGTAATTTTTTATTTTTACTTCCACCATTAAAAGAGCAAGAGCAAATCGCAAATTTCTTAGATGAAAAATGCGAAAAAATCCAAAATTTTATAGAGAAAAAAGAAAAACTCCTCTCGCTTTTGCAAGAACAAAAACAAGCCTTGATAAATGAAACCATCACCAAAGGGCTTGATAAAAATGTAAAATTAAAAAACAGCGGCATAGAATGGCTTGGCGAAATTCCAGAACATTGGGAAATGGTAAAGATTAAGTATTTTGCTAATCTCTATAATGGTGACAGTATAAAAGATAGTGATAAAGGTAAATATTGTATTGCAGATAATGACACTATACCTTATATTGCCACAAAAGATATAGATATTATTTTTAACTCAATAAATTATTACAATGGAATGTTTATAAAAAAAACAGATGCAAATTTTAAAAAAGCCTATAAAGAATGCATATTGCTTTGTGTGGAAGGAGCAAATGCGGGTAAAAAAATAGCAATTTTAAATCAGGAAGTTTGCTTTGTCAATAAGCTTTGCTGTATTAAAAATAAATCTACAGAATTAAATTCAAAATTTTTATTTTATTTTTTTCAAGGTATTTTTTTTCAAAATAATTTTTTTTCAAATATTAAGGGATTAATAGGCGGTGTTACTCCTGAACAAATAGGTAATTTTTTATTTTTACTTCCACCATTAAAAGAGCAAGAGCAAATCGCAAATTTCTTAGATGAAAAATGCGAAAAAATCGACTCTCTTATAGCAAAAATCAAAAAGCAAATCGAACTCATAAAAGAATACAAAACCACACTCATAAACGAAGCCATCTGCGGCAGAATGGATTTATAAAAAGGAGAAAAGATGAAGATTGTTCAAGTTAAAATAAAAAATTTTAGAAGCTATGCAAGTGAAATTAAAGTTGATTTTGATAATTTAACTGCATTTGTTGGAAAAAATGATATAGGAAAATCTACTATTTTAGAAGCTTTAGACATTTTTTTTGATGGTGGTGTCATTAAGATAGATAAAAATGACATAAATAAAGAGTGTGAAAAAAATGGCAATAATGAAATTCAAATATCTGTCATTTTTGATAATTATCCGCAAGAGTTAATTTTAGATACATTAAATCCTACAAATTTAAAGGAGGAGTATTTATTAAATCAAGATGGCAAATTGGAAATTATTAAAAAATATCCAAACGCAGCGAAAGCTAAAGTCTTTCTTAGGGCATATCATCCAACAAATAGCAAATGTGCCAATTTGCATCATTTAAAGATTAATGAACTTAAGAAAATTATCCAAGAAGAACACATAGAATGCGAAAATTTTACAAAAAGTGCAGAATTAAGAAAAGCAATTTGGAGACATTATTCCAATAATCTTGAGCTGCAAGAAATAGAAATAGAACTTAACAAAGAAGATACAAAAAATATTTGGGAGCAGCTAGAGAAGAAATTGCCATATTATGCTTTATTTCAGTGTGATAGAACAAATAATGATGGAGATAGCGAAATACAAAATCCTTTAAAAACTGCAGTTGCACAAATTTTTAAAGATGAAGTAATTTCCAATGAACTTCAGGTTATAGCTAAAAAAGTAATAGAAAAATTACAAGAAGTAACAAATTTAACTCTTGAAAAATTAAAAGATATGAATTCGGAAATTGTTCAGACTTTAAACCCTAAAATTCCAACCGTAGAGCAACTTAAATGGGCAGATGTGTTTAAAAATGTATCCATTGAAGGAGACGAAAATATTCCTATTAATAAAAGAGGAAGTGGGGTTAAAAGAATGATACTTTTAAATTTCTTTAGAGCTGAAGCTGAAAGACAAAAAAATAATAACGAAAAAAGTAATATTATCTATGCCATAGAGGAGCCTGAAACTTCACAACATCAATATTATCAAAGATTGCTTATGCAATCACTAAAGAAATTATCCAAAAAAGAAGGAATTCAAATTATACTTACAACACATAGTCCAAATGTTATTAAACAACTTCAATTTGAAGATATAAGAGTGATTAAAAACAGCCAAGACAATATAAAAGAGATTGTAAAATTAGAAAAACATGTACTTCCGATTCCTTCGCTTAATGAAATAAATTATCTAGCTTTTGATGAAGCGGATGAAGAATATCATAATGAATTATATGGATACATTGATTTGCAAAATCTTTATAAAAAATATATTCAAGGTAAGCCAACGCAAAAATATATAAAAATAAATATTAATGGAGAATTAGAAGAAAAGAACTACGAAAAAACAACATGTATTAGACATCAAATTCACCATCCTGAAAATACACACAATAAGAAATTTACTTTTGAAGAGTTGCAACAATCTATTAAAGATATGAGAGATTTTATTCAAGCCAATAAGGAAAATCAACAATGACTAATTACCAAGAAAAAGATTTTGAAGAATTTATAGAATCATACCTGATAAACCAAAATGGCTATATAAAAAGAAACTCTCAAGATTATGATAAAAATTTAAGTCTTGATGTAGAGCTTTTTGAAAAATTTTTACAAGCTACGCAAAATAAAGCATTAGAAGAGCTTAAAAAGCGTTTGGGGGAAGACTATAAAAAAGAAATTTATAAGCGTATTTCTTCACAAATTCAAAATAAAGGCATGCTTAAAGCTTTGCAAACTTATGTAGAGATCAAAGGGGTAAAAATCCATCTAGCCTTTTCAAAGCCAAATACCGATGCAAATGAGCAAAGTTTGTATAATTATACGCAAAATATTTTTTCAGTTGTTCGTCAGTTGTATTATAGCAATTACAATAAAAACTCACTTGATATGGTGATATTTTTAAACGGCCTACCCATCATCACCTTAGAACTTAAAAATTACCTTACCGGACAAAATGTATATGATGCTATAAATCAATACAAAGAAGATAGGGATCCAAAAGAGCCTATATTTAGTCATTCTATCATACATTTTGCCTTAGATAGTGATCTTTGTTATATGAGTACTAAGCTACAAAAAAATGCTACGAAATTTTTACCTTTCAATCGCGGATTAAATAATTCAAGCGGTAAAATAGGACTGCCAAGCGGAGCTGGTAACCCACCAAGCGAGGGGATGAAAACGGCATATTTATGGGAAGAGATCTTTAAAAAAGATACTTTAATGGATTTGTTTTTTAATTTTATGCAAATTTTAAAAGATAAAGATGCAGTAATATTTCCTCGATATCATCAATTTGATCTTGTTAAAAAACTGCTTAAAGATCTTAAAGAAAATGGAGTAGGAAAACGCTACTTGATCCAACACAGTGCAGGAAGTGGAAAGAGTAATTCTATAGCTTGGCTTGCACACAATCTTGTAAGCTTGCATAGAATGCAAAATGAGAAATTAAAAAATGTTTTTGATACTACCATAGTAGTAACCGATAGAAAGATTCTTGATCGACAAATTCAAGACACGATCAAAGCTTTTGAAAATAAAGAAGGTGTGGTAGAGGCGATCACGCAAGGAAGCAAACAGCTTAAAAATGCTTTAGAAGAGGGTAAAAAGATCATCATCACTACTATTCAAAAATTTCCATATATCTTAGATGAAGTCAAAGATTTTAAAGATAAAAATTTTGCCATTATCATCGATGAAGCACATTCTAGCCAAGGTGGAAAAAATACAGAAAAAATGTCAGAGGTTATCAGAAGCAAAAGTGCTGAAGAAAATGAGAATTTAGAAGATGAGATTATCGAGCTTATCAAAAGTAAAAAATTTCAACCTAACGCATCGTATTTTGCATTTACAGCGACACCAAAATCGACAACTTTAGAAATGTTTGGAAATGCTTGTATGGTTGATGGCGTTAAGCAATTTATCCCTTTTCATCTTTATCCTATGAAACAAGCTATAGAAGAGAAGTTTATACTTGATGTGCTTAAAGGATACACCACTTATAAAAGTTACTATAAAATCGTATCAAATACAAATGAAAATCCAAAATACGATAAAAAACGAGCCAACGCAAAATTAAAAGCCTATGTGCAAGGCAATATCGAAGCCATAGAAGAAAAGTCAAAAATCATGATCGAGCATTTCTTTCAAAATAGCTTTAAAAAGATCGCAGCAAAAGCAAAGGCTATGGTTGTTACTAGCTCAAGAGAAAATGCTGTGAAGTATTATTTGACTTTTAAAAGGTATTTAAGCCAATATTATCCTCAATTTAAAGCCATAGTGGCTTTTTCTGGGGATTTAAATTTTGAAGGTGAAACTTATAGTGAAAGTTCTTTAAATGGTTTTTCAGAATCTATTTTAAAAGAAGAATTTAAAAAAGATGAGTATCGTTTTTTGATCGTTGCGCAAAAGTATCAAACCGGATTTGATGAACCGCTTTTGCATACAATGTATGTTGATAAAGCCTTAAGTGGAATCAGTGCCGTTCAAACCTTATCAAGACTTAATAGAATTTGCCAAAATAAATTCGATACTTTCGTTTTAGATTTTGTCAATACTCATGAAGATATAGAAAAATCTTTTAGTGTTTTTTATGAACAAACTTATTTATTTAAAGATATAGATAGTGAGGATAAAATTTACGATCTTAAAGCAGAGCTTAATAGCTATGAAATTTATACTCAAATAGAAATTGACGATTTTGCTAGTGCTATTTTAAGACGAGAAAGAGAAAATATCATCCATGCTAAATTAGATCAAATGATAATGCGTTTTAACGCAAAAGATGAAGAAGTAAAAATAGATTTTTACAATAAAGCAAAAAAATACATCAATGCCTATTCTTTTCTTGCACAAATTTTGCCTTATGAGGATAGTGAATTAGAAAAACTCAATATCTTGCTTAAAAAACTTATTTCTAAGATCATCTTGCCAAAAGCACAAGCTATGGGTGAAATTTTAGATAATGTGAGCTTAGAGGCTTATCGTATAGAACTTGAAGCAACTAAAGATATCGTTTTAAAAGGCAATGGAGAGCTAAAGCCTAACACCCTTGATACTTCCAATAAACCCCAAAGTCAATTAGAAGAACTTCTTAATATCATAAAAGAATTCAATACCAAGCAAGGCGGTATAAATTTTGAAGAAGAAAATGAAAGAGCGGAAATTCTTTATAATATCAAAAATGAAATTATAGAAAATGAAGAAGATCGCAATTCTTTAAAATCTGCAGATATTCAAAATGCTCATGTTAGATTTAAAGAAATTTTTAATGATAAATTTCAGGAAGTCTTGTTTTTAAATTCGGTTTTTTTCAATGAAATTAACAATAACTCCAATTTCAAAGACAAGATTATAAATAAAATGTTTAATATGATCCGCGAAGAAATCAAAGAACATGTATCATAAATTTGATCTTTGCGATGGCAAAGAAAGACTCAAAGCTAAAAGAGCACAAGGCAAGAAATACGAAATATTTCTCAATGAAAATGAAGAAAGCTATAAGAATTTCAAAGTTCCTTTTAAAGAGGTTTTAAAGTATTACTACCTTTACCCTAAAAATGCCATTGTCCCTTTCAAACTTCCTTTTTATAAGCCTAACTTAAGCGATTTTGATGCCCCGCATATTACTTGGCTGGGGCATTCTTCGCTTTTTGTGAGTTTTAAAAAATATAAAATCTTAATCGATCCGATTTTCAACACTCACGCTTCGCCTTTTTCTTTTATCAACCGTGCTTTTAAAAATGCTCCTGTTTATAGTGCGGATGATTTTGGCGACATTTTTGCAGTGATCATTACACATTCTCATTTTGATCATTTGGACGCAAAAAGCGTAAAAGCTTTAAAGCATAGAGCGAAATTTTTCATCACGCCTTTAAAAGTGGGAAATTATCTTAAAAGTTATGGAGTGAGTGAAAAAAAGATCATAGAGCTTGATTGGTGGGATGGAATAGAATTTGATGACTTAAATATCATCGCAACGCCTTCACAGCATAGCTCTAGCCGTGGAGATGGTAAAAATAAAACCCTTTGGGCGTCTTTTGTGATGGAATTTAAAAGCGTGGATAGAAAGGTATTTTTTAGCGGTGATGGTGGGTATTTTACGCATTTTAAAAAAATCGGAGAATATTTTAAAGAATTTGATCTTGTTTGCCTTGAAAGTGGTCAATTTAACAAAGCTTGGCCTTTTTCGCATTCTTTTCCGGATCAAATTTTGCAGGAAGCAAAAGATCTCAATGCAAAGGCTTTGATGCCTATACATTGGGGAAGATTTTTAGCGGGAACTCATGCTTGGAATGAGGTTGTAGAATTTTTGTATAAAAATCTCGATATCGCCTTCATAACGCCTAAAATGGGAGAGGGCTATAAAATAGGCGATGAATTCAAGCAGGATTTTTGGTGGAGATAAAGGAGAAATGATGAAAATAACTCAATGGAATACGACAAATTTTCTTTCAAAGGAAGTTAAAATCAATGTTTTAATCGATGATGAAAGAAGCAAAGAAATACAAATTTTACTCGCTAAAGATAGCATTATGAGAGAACATAAAGCTCCATTTGCAATACACGTTCAAGTTTTAAGCGGCAAAATTTGGTTTGAGGTTCAAGGGCAAAAATTGGAATTAAATACCTTAGATATGATCAGTTTAGAGGCTAATATCCCTCATTCTTTAGGCGGATTGGAAGATTCTATAATAAGACTTAGTTTGAGTAAATCAGATAATATCCAAAGGATAAATGCTATTCTTAAAAAACCTAAAGTGCAAATTTAACAAAATAAATTTTTATTAAATTTGCAATGAATTTAATCAATTGTAATTTTTTATAAATTTAGCGATTCTCTCTAGGCCTTTTTTGATCAAATCTTCACTCGTAGCATAAGAAATTCTAAAATATCCATCCATGCCAAAACCAATCCCTGGAACGACGGCTACTTTTTCTTCTTCGAGTAATTTTTTGCAAAATTTCATAGAATCTTTTTCGATTTTTTGGATATTGATAAAAAGATAAAAAGCACCTTCAGGCTTATAAAAACTGATATTTGGAATTTTTTCTAAGATCTCTAAGGCTACATTGCGACGTTTTTCAAAGGCTTGACGCATGGTTTCTATATCTTGATCGCATTCTCCAGTAAGTGCAGGAATGGCGGCGTATTGTATAACCGAGCAAATATTTGAAGTACTTTGCCCTTGCAATCTTTTAACAGCAGAAATTAATTCTTTATTTTTGCTAGCCATGTAACCAAATCTCCAGCCAGGCATAGCACCGCATTTACTAAGCCCATTAATCGTTACAGTGCGTTTTAAGGTGTCTTCATTTAAACTTGCAAATGCTGTAATTTCGGTATTATCATAAGAAAGTTTTTCATAAATTTCATCGCTTAAAACTACGATATTTGTATTTTTTAGAATTTCAGCGATCTCTAAAAGTTCTTTTTTGCTATAAATTGAACCTATGGGATTTGATGGAGAATTTAGCATTAAAACTTTTGTTTTTGGAGTGATGGCTTTTTGAAGTTGTTCAGCGGTGATTTTAAAGCCATTTTTCTCCAAACCCTCTATAAATACGGGTTTTCCTTCTGCAAATTTAACCATCTCCGGATAACTAACCCAATAAGGCGTAGGAATAATAACTTCATCATCTTTTTCAACTAAACATTCTATGCATTGAAAAAGGGAATGTTTAGCACCGACATTAACAACAATTTCACTTGTTTCATAGTCTAAAGCATTGTCTTTTTTTAATTTAGTTTGAACAGCTTTTAAAACTTCTTTAATGCCAGGAACTGCCGTATATTTCCCACAACCTTTTTCAATAGCAGCAATAGCAGCATTCTTTATAGCTTTGGGGGTATCAAAATCAGGCTCTCCGGCTGAAAAACTAATGATATCTTCGCCTTTAGCTTTTAGTTCGTTTGCAAGAGAAGCTATGGCTAGAGTGATTGACTCTTCTAAAACTTGCGATCTTTTAGTTAGCATATATTTTTCCTTTTTTGTTTTTTATTTTATTCTATCTAAAAAATGTATGGTTTAAGACAAGAAGATAAAAAAATAAACAAAAAAAATAAAAAGCGTGAAAAATGGTAATACTTGGAAAAGAAAATTAAAATTTAATCCTCTTTTCCATCGATGCTTTTTAAATAGCCATTATCATTTAAAAATAAGTAAAGTTCTCCTAGGATATGCTTTTTTTGCTTTTCATTGACTAATTTTGAATTACTAATTCTTTCATTGAGTATATCCATAATTTCATGGATGTCATAATCAAGATCTTCAA
Organism: Campylobacter sp. 2457A; assembly: GCF_020135895.1. Lineage (NCBI taxonomy): Bacteria > Pseudomonadati > Campylobacterota > Epsilonproteobacteria > Campylobacterales > Campylobacteraceae > Campylobacter > Campylobacter sp. 2457A. Next base: position 24,655 of record NZ_JACHTO010000010.1, read on the forward strand.
GTGTATCGAGTATGGATTGAGCTTCTATAATCCCTTCGATTTCATAGCCTTTTTCATTAATGCTAATAATTGCTTCAGTAGGATGGGTAAAAAGATTGTGTTTCATTCCAAGCACTTCTTGATAAGCTCCTACAAGAAAAAAGCCTAAGAAATAATTTTCCTTTTCTACATCAATATCATGTAAAAATAAAGGTTTGTCTTTAGAGTATGAAATTTCCCCATCACTATCGCAAGTGATATCCCATATACTCGCACTTCTTGTTGGCTCTTTATCTAAATGATCAAGAGGCATGATAGGAAAATTTTGTTCTAATCCCCAAAAATCAGGTAAACTTTGAAAAAGTGAAAAATTCACCAAATATCTTTCTTGAACTTCATCTTGTATGGCAAATAAATCAGCAGGATTTTGCTTATCTCCTAAAAGTAAAATAGCTTTTTTAATGATTAGATGTGTTAAAATTTCAGCGTTGGATCTGTCTTGCAAATCCACATATCCTAAATCAAAAAGTGTTAAAATACTTTCTAAATGATCGATACTATCGTGCAAATATTCCAAAGCATTTGAAGGCTTAATGCTTTTGAAAAGATCGTATAATTCATCAATAAGCTTTGGATTTTTTTCTTTGAGTAAAAGTTTATCTTCAGAATACTCTTGAGAGAAAAGTTCTAAAACAGGAGCGATTAAAACAGCGTGATTTGCTGCGATAAAACGACCACTTTCTATAAAGATATCAGGCTCTAAATCGCTTTTTTGTTCTGCGATATTTTTAAGGATAAATACAACATCATTTGCGTATTCTCTAAGTGTATAGTTTCTGCTATTTTCATTTTTAAACTGAGAATACTCAACAGCTAAACCACCGCCAAGATTGATTGACTTTAAGTTTTTTGCCCCCATTTTTCTAAGCTCAGTATAGATATTTCCAACTTCGTTTAAGGCTTTTTTTAAAGGATGAATTTCAGTAATTTGAGAACCTAGGTGAAAATGTATCATGGTAAATTGATCTAGCAATTTATTTTTCTTAAGTAAATTAACAGCTTCTATAAGCTCGGTTGAAGTGAGTCCAAATTTGGAATTTATGCCTCCGCTTTTCGCCCAAATTCCAACACCAGCAGAATGCAAACGCACTCTTAAGCCTATATTTGGCTTAGGCTTAAAGCGTTCTTTGGCTATATCAATGATCGCTTCAAGTTCGTTAAGTCCTTCTATGGTTAAAGTGATATTATGTCCCATTTCCGCTGCAATAAAACCTATATTGATAAGTTCTCTATCTTTAAAGCCATTTACGGTTATTGGAGCATCTTCATTGTTAAAGGCCATAGCTAAAAGAAGTTCAGCTTTGCTGCCAGCTTCGAGTCCGTAATTGTATTTTTTTCCAAGTCTAACAAGATTTTTAACAAAACCAGGGTATTGATTGACTTTTAAAGGATAAACCGCGTTAAATTTGCCCTTGTAATTAAATTCCTTACGAGCTTTATTGAAACTTCCATAAATACTTTCGATTTGTTTTTGGATTAGATGTGGAAATCTTAAAAGCAAAGGTCCTTTATAACCATCATTTCTTAAATCTTTTACGATATCAATAATAGCGGGCTTTTTTTCATGATTGATACAAACTTTACCATTTTTGATAATAAAATTTTCATTCCCCCAAATATTAATCCCATAATCCATCATAAAAACTGCTCCAAATCTGAAATTTTAATGGTTTTTTCATCTTTATTTTCTAAATTTTTATAAAACAAGCTTTCATTTTTAAATTCATTTTCACCCATGCAAAGAAAAATTTTAACTCCAGCTTTATCGGCATTTTCTAAGTGTTTTGCGAGTTTTTTTGCATCATAGCTTAAAAGAACTTTGTAGTTTTTTCTAAGTTTAGTTGCGATTTTAAAAATTTTTGAAATATAAATTTCATCCAAAGAACAAAGATAAATTCCTTCTCTTTGTAATTTTTCTTCCTTTTGTTCTAAAATAGCCATAATTCTTTCTATACCCATGGCAAAACCTATGCCAAAACCGCTTTTTCCCCCTAAATATTCTATAAGTCTATCGTATCTTCCTCCGCCAGCAATGGCTGATTGTGCGCCGATTTCATCGCTTATAAATTCAAAAGCTGTTTTAGAATAATAATCCAAGCCTCTAACAAGCTTAGAATCTAAAGTAAAATCAATTCCATTTTCTTTTAAAATGCTTTGCAAATGATTAAAATCATCTAAACAGCATTGACATAAATTTTTTTCTAAAAGTGGAGCTTGATGAAGCAAATTTTGACATTGTTCATTTTTGCAATCTAAAACGCGTATAGGATTTAAGCTTTTGCGTCTTTTGCAATCTTCACAAAATCCTTCTTGATTATCAAGATAATGAATAAGTTTTTCTCGGTAAGGTGGAAGGCATTTTGAGCAGCCTAAAGAATTAATAATGAGCTTAAATTTAATATCAAGGCGTGAAAAAATTTCAGCTAACATTAAAATAATACTAGCATCTTCATAAACGCTGCTTATACCAAAACTTTCTACACCAAATTGATGAAATTCTCTTAAGCGTCCCTTTTGCGGCCTTTCATAGCGAAACATAGAACCATGATAAAACCAACGTTTAATGTTTATGTTTTTATCAAATTTCTTCTCGATATACGCACGAACTGCTCCAGCAGTCCCTTCAGGACGCATGCAAACTTCATTACCCCCCTTGTCTATAAATTCATACATTTCTTTGCCCACTATATCAGAGCTTTCACCCACACTTCTTTTAAAAAGGATGCTTTGCTCTAAATGTGGCGTATTGATAAATTCAAAACCGTAATTATTGGCAACATCTTCGCAAACTTCAATAATTTTTTTATAGTATTTAGCACTTTGATCGGTTAGATCTTTCATTCCTTTAAGAGCATTAATCATTGCAAAAATTCCTTTATTTTGGTGTGTAATCCTTCTATACTTTTGTTTGCATCAAGCTTTAAAATTTCTATTTGAATTTTATTTTTTAAGAAGAATAAAATATTTTCTAGCTTATTTTGGACATTTAAAAAGTATTCTATCCCACGTTGTTCTATAGCATCTTGTTTTTTTTCTCCTAAGCGTTGGTTGATTAGTTTTTCATCCGCTTTTAAAAATATGATTTTTTGTGGAAAAAAATGATCAAGCGCAAAAGAATTAAGAGAAAAAAGCAATTCATTATCAAAATCAACCGCATAAGCCATACCCGATATAAAACTTCTATCACTGATGATAAGTTTATCTTTATTTGGATGGATAACTTCTTCGTAATGCTGTGCGCGATCAGCTAAAAAAAGTAAAACTTCAGCTCTTTTTTTAAGATTTAAATTTTGATAAAGCAAGATATCTCTTAAAGATTTTCCTAAATCAGTTCCACCTGGTTCTAAGGTAAAAATAGCTTCTTTATAAATTTCTTTTAAGAGTGAAATTTGCGTACTTTTGCCAACGCAATCAATCCCTTCAAATGCTACATACAAGTTTTATCCTTTAAAAATGGCAAAATTTCCTTTGGAACTAAAGAGCTTACATCGCCTCCATGCGTGACTATAGAACGCACTATAGAGCTTGAAATAAAAGCATGTTTTAAGCTTGGCATTAAATAAATCGTTTCTATCTCATCCCAAAGAGCATGATTTGCGTATCCAATTTGTAATTCATATTCAAAATCACTCACAGCCCTAAGTCCGCGTATGATGGTATTGATCTTAAATTCTTTAGCTAAATCTACAAGCAAATTATCAAAGGTGATGATCTCTACATTTGAAATATCTTTTATTGCAAGTTCTGCTAATTTTTTACGCTTTTCTAAACTATAATAAGGTTTTTTATGATCGCTCTTTGCAATAGCTATAATGATTTTATCAAAGATTTTAAGAGCGCGTCTTACTACATCTAAATGTCCATTTGTAATAGGATCAAAAGTTCCAGGATATAAACAGGTCATTACAACTCCAAAAATTCAAAATATAATGAATTTAGCCTTAAAAAATAGTAAAAATTCTTAGCTTATTTCCATCTTTGATATAGCTTGTGAGAAATTTCTAATAAATCAAGCCATTTGCCGATGATAAAATTTTCCATCTCTTTTAAGTTTTTAGCCTTTGAATAGCTTGCAATAACAGGCGGAGCTATAATAACACCCATTTGACTTAATTTGGCCATGTGTTCTAGATTGATGGTAGAAAAAGGCATCTCCCTAACGCCTAAAATGAGTTTTTTTCTTTCTTTAAGTGCTACAGCAGCACAGCGAGTTAAGAGAGTGTCTGCTAAACCTGCATGAATTTTTGCCAAAGTGGAAATAGAGCAGGGCGCAATGATCGTTTTTTCTATCCCAAAAGAACCACTAGCGACACCAGCACTTAGATCGCTATCTGATAAAAAATAGGTATTTTTAAATTTTTCATCGCATATTTTTTTTAGATCTTTTTTACTTTCAGCATGAAAGCTTAATTTTGCTCCTTCGCTAATAATACAATAAAGTTCGCATTTTTTTTCTAAATTTTCTAGCAAACTCAAGCCCAATGAAACACTGCTTGATCCTGAAATTCCTAATAAAATTTTCATTGGATAATCATCCTATTTTTTCCTATGACTATACCTTGCATCACTTTACCTTCTTTATTTTTTGCACGAATTCTTTCTCCCATGTTGGCACTTTGTAAGGCTGTAAGTTCTATGGAAACATCTATATTTCCATCTCTTAGTATTCCTATTATAGGATCATTTCTGCGGATTAATGCGAGGGTTTTAAACATATTTTCTTTTAAAATAGTGTTTTTATTGATATTGTTTTTAGCGATGAGATTATTTGTATCTTCAACATCTAAAGCATTAGACGGTACTTTATCAAAATCAAGCAAAACAGTTCTATAATCAAGCGGACTTAGTTTTTGTCCTCTTTTTATAGCTCTTTCGCTTTTTAAAACTTGTAAATTTCCTTGGATAAAATAGCGAAAAAATAAATTTTTTTGCAAATTTTGCGGAGTATTAAATTCTGCTCTTAAAAAGCCTTGAGATTGTTCAAAACGTCCATTAGCTATTCTTAAAAATTGATATTGATTAAAATCTTTAGGCAAGGAAGTGCTTCTTAAGTCAATTTGAGTGATGATGATTTTTGGAAAATTATTGGTGATTTCTTTAGCAAGGGCGAGTTTGATTTCTTCCAAATTCGCTCCTTTGCTTAGACTAACAAAAACTATAAGTATAAAAAATAGATTTTTCATCATATATTTTTATTAAAAAGCAGGTAAAACAGATCCATTATATTTGTTTAAAATAAACTGTTTTACTTTATCGCTTTGCAAAGCTTTAATCAAAGCTTTTATTTTGGGATCGTTTTCATGTCCAGCTTTAACAACTAAAATATTTGCATAGGGGCTGTTTTTATCTTCCATAAATATACTATCCTTAATAGGATTTAAATTAGCCGATAAAGCGTAATTAGAATTAATAACAGCAAAATCTACATCCCCTAAAGATCTTGGCAATTGTGCTGCTTTAAGTTCGATAAATTTTATTTTTTTTGGATTTTCTATAATGTCAAGTGGAGTTTTTAAACCATTGTTTTTAAATTTTAAAGAGCATTTTTGTGCAATGATATCTAAGGCTCTGCTTTCATTTGTAGGATCATTAGGTATAGCGATACTTGATCCTTCTTTGATATTGTCTAAACTTTTATATTTTTTAGAATAAACAGCCATAGGTTCAAGATGGATGCTAGCTACCTTGACAAGATTAGTGCCTTTATTTTTGTTAAATTCTTCTAAATAAGGCGTGTGTTGAAAAAAATTCGCATCAACTTCACCACTATCTACAGCTAAATTAGGCAAAATATAGTCTGTGAATTCTTTAATGACGAGTTTATAACCTTCTTTTTCAAGATCGGGCTTGATTTGTTCTAATATTTCAGCTTGAGGTACTGGTGTAGCAGCAACGCTGATAGTTTCTAGGGCATTGAGATTTAAAAACAAACCTAGCAAACTTGATATCAATAAAATTCTAATTTTCATTATTTTTTTCCTTTTTAGATAAATAATTTATTTTTATATCTAATTTTTATTCATACTTTGCTTAAAAGTTATGAAATAATTTTTTCTTTTTTATAAATGTAAAAATAAACAATACAATTAAGAAAAAGCAGATTATAAATTGAAAAATACAGTTTTCTTCATTGTTTAGACTTGATACTATGCTTATGGCAAATAAAACAATCAAAGACAAAATAATATTTAAGCTTTTGTCATTTTTTGACCAAGAATAAAAAAGATTGCCTAAAATTTGTATGATTTGAACTAAGATCAGTAAAATAATAACAGTTTGTATCATGATTTCTTTATTAAATCGTTCATATCCATAGCGAATAGCAATGTCACCAAGTCCGCCACCTCCAACCGTTCCGGCTAAAGCTGAAAAGCCTATGGTAAAGATTAGAATTAGGGTTAAACCATTGATGATATTAGGCAAAGATTCTACAAAAATAACTTTAAAGATGATTTGTGCATTGCTTGCCCCATAACTTTTAGCAGCTTCAATGATCCCTTTATCAACTTCTTTAAAAGCACTTTCTAAAGTTTTAGCCAAATAAGGAGCCACGCCAATAGTCAAAGGCACAATTGCCGCATCAGTTCCTATGCTCGTTCCAACAATGATTCTAGAAAGAGGCAATAAAATAACAATAAGGATCAAGAAAGGAAAGGCTCTTAAAATATTAATAATAAAATCTAAAATAGAATAAGCAAATTTATTTTGTTTGATGCCATTTTTATCCCAAATTGCAAGTAATATCGCAGGGATAATAGCCAAAATAAAGCCAAAAAATACAGACATTAAACTCATATAGATGGTTTCATTTAGTGCGGGTTTTAAGATAAGATCATAATTTTGAGGAAAAGTAAGAATAGAATCTGTCACAACTTCTTTTATATCTTTCCAAGAAATTTCAGAAACAAATTGCGATATTCTACCAAAAAAAGCATTCAAGAAATTTTCTTCATTCATGATGCAAACTCCCACAATACACCGTTTTTTTCTATATAGTTAAGCACTTTATCTTTATCTTTATGATCGATATTAATCACTAAATTTCCTAAGGCTTTGCCGTTTAATTTTTCTATTTTTCCCCAAACTATATTAAAATCTATATTCAAAGTTCTAGCCATATGAGTAATGATTGTATTTTCAACCACTTCTTTAGGAAAGTATAATTTTATATTTAATCCATGTGAAGGTAAAAAGTCGCTTTCGCCTAAAAACTCTTTCATTTTTTGATTGGGTTTTAAGAAAAGCTCATCAATAGCGCCACTTCCTATAATCTTACCTTGTTCTAGTAAAAGCGCCTTTTGTGCTATATCTTTTACCACATCCATTTCATGAGTTACCAAAACCACAGTAATTCCAAATTCAGCATTGATTTTGCTGATAAGCTCTAAGATATTTTTAGTGGTATTAGGATCTAAAGCCGAAGTTGCTTCATCGCTGAGTAGAATTTTTGGATTTAAGGTTAAAGCTCTAGCAATGGCTACTCTTTGTTTTTGTCCTCCGCTTAATTCTTTTGGATAAGCGTTAAATTTATGCTTAAGACCTACAATTTCAAGCAAAGAATGCACTTTTTCATTGATTTCTTTTTCGCTCATGTATTCTTTGTTGAAAATTTTAGAATGAATTTTACATTGAGAAAAATGTGTTCTAAGTGGCATAGCGATATTTTCAAATATATTTTTTCTTTCCATGAGAGCAAAATTTTGAAATATCATTCCTATATCTTTTCTTAGCATTCTAAGTTTTTTAGGATCTTTTTGCTTTAAATCTTTAATCTCTTCACCTAAGACTTTTAAATTTCCTTTTTGATAATCTTCAAGTCCGTTGATGCATCTTAAAAGAGTTGATTTTCCAGCTCCACTATGTCCAACGATGGCATAAATTTCACCTTTGTTGATTTCTAGGGAAACATCATTGATGACAAGTTCTTTTCCGTAATATTTTTTTAAATTTTTTATCTTTATCAAATTTTAACCTCTTAAATTAGCAAGTTCGGCGGATATTTTTTCAAGTTGTATTTGCAAATTTGATAAAGAATTTTTATTTTGCTCTACGACTTCTTTAGGGGCGTTGGCTACAAATTTTTCATTACTAAGCATTGAATTTATCTTAGCGATTTCTTTTTCAAGTTTGGCTTTTTGGTTTTCAAGTCTTGATATAATCCCGCTAAGATCGACATTATCAAGTGTGATAAAAATTTCTAAATTATCGCTGACATCGCAAATTGCTTTTTCTAATTTCTGATTTGTAAATTCTATATTTTCACATTTTGCTAAAGTTTTTATAAATACAATAGATGAGTTTAATTCTTTTTCAAAAATAGGATTGTTAAGCTTGATATAGGCTTTTTCTATTTTGGAATTTCCTAAATCAATAAGGCTTTTAGCTCTTCGTATGCTTACAATGCTTTCGATCAATAAAGAAAAGGTGTTTTCTATATCATTTTCATTTTGTAAAACGATTTTAGGATATTGCGCGATCATGATGGAAGGGCTAGTTTCTAAGCTTGTATTGCTAAGCTCGTGATATAAAAATTCGCTGATAAAAGGCATAAAAGGATTTAAGAGTTTTAACGCTTCTTTAAAAATACTTCCAAGCTCTTTTACGCTTGATTTTTCAGCTTTGCTAAGTTCTATTCCCCAATCGCAAAAATCATCCCAGAAAAATTTATAAATTGTATTTGCAGCATCATTGAAGCGATAATTGTCCAAATTTTCTCTAACATTTTTAACGCAATTTTGAAATTTTGAAAAAATGTATTTTGCAAGTTTTGATTCTAAACTAATGTGTTCTAAATCCTCAAATTTGCTTTCATTTAAAAGTAAATAATTTGCTGCATTTACGATTTTGTTAGTAAAGTTTCTAACTTGCAAAAGTTTATCGTTGCTAAGTTTGATATCCCTTCCTTGTATGGCAAGTAAAGCTAAGGTAAAACGCAAAATATCCGCACTATATTCTTTAATGCTTTCATTAGGATCGATCACATTTCCAAGGCTTTTACTCATTTTTCTACCTTGTTCATCTTTAACAAGAGCATGCAAATAAATATCTTTAAAAGGTAAAGCGTTTAAAGCATTTGTGCTTTGAAACATCATTCTTGCTACCCAGAAAAACAAAATATCAAAGCCAGTTATCAATAAAGAATTAGGATAAAATTCTTTCAAATCTTCCTCAAACCAAATTTGATCTTTACCCCAGTTTCCATTACCCCAGCCTAAAGTACTCATAGCCCAAAGTCCAGAAGAAAACCAAGTGTCTAAAACATCCTCATCTTGTTTGAAATTTTTACTTTGGCATTTTGGGCAAATTTCAGGAGTATCTTCGCTCGCCCATTCATGCGTGCATTCGCAATAATACACAGGAATTTGATGTCCCCACCAAAGTTGTCTTGAAATGCACCAATCTTTTAAATCTTTCATCCAAGCGTTAAAGCTATTGATCCAATGATTTGGATAAAATTTACTTTCACCTAAAGCAACTTTTTCTATACTTTCTTTGGCGATTTCTTTTTTAACAAACCATTGTTTTGAAATATAAGGTTCAACGACATTGTTACAGCGATAACAATATCCTACTTGATTATTGTATTCTTCTATTTTTTCTATAAAGCCTAGTTCTTCAAGTTTAGCAACGATTTTCTCTCTTGCGTCTAAACGCTCTAAACCTTGAAATTCTAAACAATGTTCGTTTAAGATACCTTTTTCATCAAAAACAGTTATAAAATCTAATTGATGTCTTAAACCAACTTCATAGTCGTTTATATCGTGTGCGGGAGTAACCTTAACCACTCCCGTTCCAAATTCTTTATCAACATGGGTATCTGCTATAATCTTGATAGTTTTTTGAGTGAGTGGTAAAACCACTTCTTTTCCTATAAGTTTATTGTAGCGTTCATCTTCTGGATGGATCATAACCGCTGTATCGCCAAAAAAGGTTTCTGGACGAGTGGTAGCTACGACTAAGTATTTATCGCTATCTTTTAAAAAATATTTAATATGATAGAGTTTTCCTTTGTTTTCTTTGTATTCGACCTCAATATCGCTTAAAGCTCCATCATGAGTACACCAATTGATCATATAATTTCCACGAACGATAAGCTTTTTATTGTAAAGCTCAACAAAGGCTTTTTTAACGGCATTAACTAAACCTTCATCCATGGTAAAGCGTAAGCGACTCCAAGCTGGAGTTATGCCTAAAGTTCTCATTTGATCTAAAATTTTACCGCCACTTTGTTCTTTCCACTGCCAAACTTTTTCTATAAATTTTTCTCTACCTAATTCTTCTTTTTTAAGTCCTTGTGCAAGAAGTTGCTTTTCGACTACGTTTTGAGTGGCAATGCCTGCATGATCAAGTCCCGGCTGATAAAGAACTCTATAACCATCCATTCTTTTATAACGAGTCATTATATCTTGCAAAGTGAAAGTTAAAGCATGTCCGATATGAAGTACCCCAGTTACATTTGGAGGAGGCATCATGATGCAAAAATTTTTATTTTTTTCTTGTATGGATTTATTTCCGTCTATTTCAAAATATCCACGTTCTTCGCAAATTTTATAGTATTTTTCTTCGACTTCTTTATTATATACCATTATAAATATAACCTTTATTTTATAAAAAATTATTTAGATGAAATTTCTACCATTTCACAGAATGGGAAGAAATATTGTGCGAAATTAGCACCCGTTTTTAAACTTTTGATGTGCTTAGAAAATTCGCTACCTTTTCCTTCTTTTTTGATTTGGATACTGATTTTTTTGATTTTTTCTTCACGTGCGATGTGACTATCAATTTCTTGAGGATTATCCATATAAGGTTTGATTCTATCTACACTTATATATTTATAAGCTTTTCTCATATCTGAAAATATAATATCTTTATTATAAACAGTTAGTTTCATTTCGCCTTTTGGAAGCATTTTTACAAAAATAGCTAGATTGTAATCTTTAGCATTAGTTTGTATAGGCTCTAATATCTCTTTTAACAAGTTAATTCTATAATCACTTAAAAATTTTCCATCTAAAATATATACTTGCATACCTTCGGTGCTTAATTGAGGTTCTAAGCGACTATCTTTTCCGATGGTTAAATATTCTTCAGCGACGCTAAGCTTGTGTTTTTTAGCATTTTTACCTGTTTTATTTTTTAAAGCTTTTTCTTGTTCTAGAAGTTTTCTTTGTCTTTCTATTTCTTTATTTAAAGCTTCTATTTTTGCTTTTTTCTCTTCTTCTGTGATCTCTTTTTTACTTTCAACTTTTTTTTCTGTTTTTTCTGCTACTTTGCTTGATTCTGTTTTATTTGCCACACTTGTATTTTGTTCTTTGATTTCGCTTGATTTTTTTTCAACTTCTTTGCTTATGTTTTGCTCTTGTTGATTGTTTAAAGCAGTACTATTGTCTATTTTGCTTTCTACTTTACTTTCTTGTTTTTGATTATAGCTTGGATAAGATGGGGTGTTATAAGCATTGTTTGAATAATTATTATTTATTTGATTAGAATATGAATTTTGCTCATATGTATTTGATTGTGTATTAGTTTCATAATTGTTTGTTGGGGTGTAAGAATAATTTGGTTTTGAGTATTCAAAAAGGTAATAATACGTTCCTCCAAGTATTAAAATTACGGCGATTAGTATTCCAGCAATGACAGAAAAAACTTTAAAATTCATTTTTAATTTCCTTTTTTTATTTTAAAAATATTGTTTTATTTTACTACAATCAAATATAAAGAATATTTAAATTTTGTATTTTTAAGTAATTTTTTTTATAATTTTAACTTTTTTCAAGGAGTATAATGCCACTTTCTAGATTAAATGAGGAACAGTATCAAGCTGCAACCGCTGATTTTGGACACAATTTAATAATCGCAAGTGCGGGTACAGGAAAGACTTCTACTATCGTTGCAAGAATATCCTATCTTTTAAGCAAGGGCGTTGATCCGCAAAAAATAATGCTTTTAACTTTTACCAATAAAGCTAGTAAGGAAATGATCAGTCGTTTAAATATTTTTTTTGATAAAAGCATTACAAATAAAATTCTTGCAGGAACTTTTCATAGCACGGCTTATACTTTATTAAAAAATGCAAATAAAGATATTATTTTAAAACAAGCTAGTGAATTAAAAACTTTGCTTAGAAGCGTTTATGAAAAAAGAACTTTTAGACATTTAAGCGATATAAAACCTTATCAAGCAAGTTATTTATATGATGTGTATTCTTTGTTTCAAAATAAAGCACATGATCAAGATTTTTTTACTTGGTTTTGTAAAAATTATGAAGAACAAAGTATATATGCTGAAATTTATGAAGATATTTTTAAAGAATACGAAAATGAAAAAAAACGTTTTAATTATGTTGATTTTAACGACTTACTTTTAAATTTAAAAGAACTTTTAAAAGAAAAACAATATGAATTTGATGAAATTTTAGTGGATGAATATCAAGACACAAATACTTTGCAAAGCTCCTTAATTGAATCTTTTAAAAGTAAAAGTTTATTTTGTGTGGGTGATTATGATCAAAGTATTTATGCTTTTAATGGAGCAGATATTAATATTATCGGGAGTTTTAAAGAGCGTTTTAAGGATGCAAAAATATTTTCTTTAAATAAAAACTATCGTTCTTCAAGAAGCATTTTAGCTTTGGCAAACAAAGTGATTTTAAACAACGAAAGACTTTATCCTAAAGAATTGGTTGTTACAAGAAAAGATGAATTTAAAGCACCAACTTTATTGACTTTTGAAGAATTGTTTGATCAATATAAAAATATCGCTAAAATGATATTTACAAGTGGAGTAAATTTAGAAGAAATTGCAGTTATTTTTAGAAACAATTCAAGCGCTGATGGGATTGAGGTAGCTTTAAGAGAGCAAGGGATTGCTAGTACTAGAAAAGGTAGTGGAAGTTTTTTTGAAAGTTTAGAGGTTAAAGCTTTTAACGCAATTTTAGCTTTAGTGATTAATCCAAAAGATATCATGGCTTTTATCCATCTTATCCAATACACAAAAGGAGTTGGCGGGGTATTAGCAAAAGAAATTTTTGATGCACTTTTGAAATTAGGACATGGAAATTTAATCAAAGGTTTTTTAGAACCTGATAAAAACGTGAATTTGCAAAATCATCAAAAAAGAAATTATCAACTCGGTCTTTTTGGAGATTTGGATGAATTATTAGATGAAAAACGTTTTAATTTACAGAGTGAATTTAATACTCATCCTATTTTAAAAATTTCAAAAATCAATGATCTGTGTGCTAAAAATTTAGAAAAAATTTATTTTTTTTTAAAAGAAGCTATGGAGATTAAACACTCTTTAGCTTTGGTAAAATTAATTTGCCAAAATTCTTTTTATAGAGAAATTTGCGAAGAACTCGCTATTAAAAGAGCAACAAATAAAGCAGGGCAGGTTGATTTAACAAGAAAAGCTGAAAATTTAGAAAAAATAGAAGGCAAATTAAACGTCTTAAGAGAGCTTGCTAAAAACTATAGTGATATTTATAAATATTACAATTTTTTAACCTTAGGTGCTAGTGAAATGGGCAGCGAAAAAGGGGTTAGCTTATTGAGTGTTCATGCAAGCAAAGGTTTAGAATTTGATCTTGTTTTTGTGGTGGATCTTGCACAAGGTCGTTTTCCTAATCAAAAGCTTATGGGGATGGGTGGAAGCTTAGAAGAAGAAAGAAGACTTTTTTATGTTGCAGTCACTAGAGCAAGAAATATACTTTATCTTAGTTATGCAAAATATGATAAAAATAAAAAAACCTCTTTTGCTCCTTCATGTTTCTTAATAGAAGCTGGACTTTGCAAAGCGGAGAAACTTTGATTTTAAAAAAATATTAGTATTCATAAGATATAATTACTCTTAAAACATAATTTCAATGTTTTAAACTATAAATAAAGGAGAATATTATGAGTTCAGTTAATTTTAAAGGAAGTCCAGTAAAGCTTAAAGGAAATGCTTTAGAAGTTGGAGATCAAGCACCAAAATTAAGCTTAAAAGCAAAAGATTTAAGTTTGGTTGAAATCGGTGCAGCTGGAAAAACTCAAATTATTTTAAGCGTACCAAGCCTTGATACTCCAGTATGTGCTACAGAAGCTAGAGATTTTAATAAAAAAGTAGCAAGTTATAACGGAGCAGAAGTTATTATAGTGAGTATGGATTTACCTTTTGCTATGGGAAGATTTTGCAGCACAGAAGGTATAGAAAATTTAACCGTAGCTAGTGATTTTGTTTCTAAAGAATTTGGTGAAAAATATGGAGTTTTAATCGAAGATACCGCATTAGAAGGTCTTTTAGCTCGTGCTGTATTTGTGATTAAAGATGGAAAAATCGCTTATAAAGAATTAGTCAATGAAATCACAGAAATGCCTGATATATCTAAACTTGATTCTTTTTTCAATAGCTGCGGTTGCGGTGGTTGTGGTTGTCATTAATCTAAATATTTTGGTCACAAGCTTTTGTGACCATTTATAAACAACTAATCTTTTAAAATATATTTTTTTCTTTTTTGGTACAGATGCAACCTTTAGGGTATTTTTTTATTGTTTTATATTATTTATTTTTTGTAAAAATTTCTTTTAAAAATGCTATAAAATAGATATTTAAAATTATTATCTTTGCTTGAAAAAATAAAACAAAATTTACATTTAACTGCTATAATTAGCCGACTTTTTATTTTTTTAAAAGGAGAATAGTATATGAATAGAAGGGATTTTATTAAAAATACCGCTATTGCAAGTGCTGCTAGTGTAGCAGGATTGAGCGTGCCAACTTCTATGCTTGCTAAGCAAGAAGAGAATTGGAAATGGGATAAAGCCGTTTGTAGATTTTGCGGAACAGGCTGTGGAATTATGATAGCTAGAAAAGATGGCAAAATAGTCGCTACAAAGGGAGATCCAGAAGCCCCAGTTAATCGTGGTCTTAACTGTATCAAAGGATATTTTAATGCTAAAATTATGTACGGAGAAGATCGCCTTGTTATGCCTTTAATGCGTGTCAATGATAAAGGTGAATTTGATAAAAAAGGTAAATTTCAACAAGTTTCTTGGAAAAGAGCCTTTGATGAAATGGAAAAACAATTTAAAAAAGCTTATAATGAATTAGGCGTAAGTGGCGTAGGTATTTTTGGTAGTGGTCAATATACTATTCAGGAAGGTTATGCAGCTTTAAAACTTGCAAAAGCTGGTTTTAGAACAAATAATATCGATCCAAATGCAAGACATTGTATGGCTTCAGCGGTTGTAGGTTTTATGCAAACTTTTGGCGTGGATGAGCCATCAGGTTGTTATGATGATATAGAGCTTACAGATACTATCGTTACTTGGGGTGCTAATATGGCAGAAATGCATCCTATTTTGTGGTCTAGGGTAAGTGATAGAAAATTAAGCAATCTTGATAAAGTTAAGGTTGTTAATTTAAGTACCTATTCAAATAGAACTTCAAATATTGCTGATATAGAAATTATTTTTAAACCAAATACCGATTTAGCAATATGGAACTATATTGCAAGAGAAATCGTTTATAATCATCCAGAAGCAATGGATAAAGAATTTATCAACAAGCATTGTGTTTTTGCAACAGGCTATGCCGATATCGGCTATGGTATGAGAAATAATCCAAATCACCCTAAATTTAAAGCCAGTGAAAAAGATACAGTTGAAAAAGAAAATGTAATCACTTTAGATGATGAGGAAGCGACTTCCTTAGCATATCTTGGAGTAAAAAAGGGTGATAAATTCCATATGAAACATCAAGGTGTAGCGGATAAAAACTGGGAAATCTCTTTTGAAGAATTTAAAAAAGGTTTAGCTCCTTATACACTTGAATATACAGCAAAAGTTGCTAAAGGCGATGATGATGAATCTTTAGAAGACTTTAAGAAGAAACTTGAGCAATTAGCAAAATTATACATAGAAAAAAATCGCAAGATAGTAAGTTTTTGGACTATGGGCTTTAACCAACATACTCGTGGTTCTTGGGTTAATGAACAAGCTTATATGGTACATTTATTACTTGGAAAACAAGCAAAACCAGGTTCTGGAGCCTTTTCTTTAACTGGACAACCAAGTGCTTGTGGAACAGCAAGAGAAGTGGGAACTTTTTCACATCGTTTGCCTGCGGATATGGTTGTGGCAAATCCAAAACATAGAGAAATTTCAGAAAAAATATGGAAAGTTCCAGCTAAAACGATCAATCCAAAACCAGGGTCTCCTTTTGTTGGAATTATGAGAGATTTAGAGGATGGTAAAATTAAATTTATTTGGGTTCAAGTAAATAACCCATGGCAAAATACTGCTAATGCAAATCACTGGATTAAAGCTGCTAGAGATATGGATAATTTCATCGTTGTGAGTGATTGTTATCCAGGAATTTCAGCAAAAGTAGCCGATCTTATTTTACCAAGTGCTATGATTTATGAAAAATGGGGTGCTTATGGAAATGCTGAAAGAAGAACTCAACATTGGAGACAACAAGTTTTACCAGTAGGTGCTGCTATGAGTGATACTTGGCAAATTTTTGAATTTGCAAAAAGATTTAAACTTAAAGAAGTTTGGAAAGAGCAAAAAGTTGATGATAAACTCACTTTACCAAGCGTCTTAGAAGAAGCAAAAGCTATGGGATATAGCGAGGATAATACTTTATTTGATGTATTATTTGCCAATAAAGAAGCAAGAAGCTTTAAAACAAATGATCCAATCGCTAAAGGTTTTGATAATACCGATGCTAACGGAGATGAAAGAAAAATCGAAGGCAGCGATGGAAAAGAATTTAAAGGTTATGGCTTCTTTGTTCAAAAATATCTTTGGGAAGAGTATAGAAAATTTGGTTTAGGTCACGGACATGATTTGGCTGAATTTGATACTTACCATAAAGTAAGGGGTTTAAGATGGCCAGTTGTTAATGGCAAAGAAACTCAATGGAGATTTAATACTAAATTTGATTACTATGCTAAAAAAGCTTCTCCAAATTCTGATTTTGCTTTCTATGGTGGATTTGATAAAATGTTAGCAAATGGTGATCTAAAAGCTCCGATTGATGAAAAACCACATAGTATTAAAAATAAAGCAAAAATTTTCTTTAGACCATTTATGAAAGCTCCAGAAAGACCTGATAAAGAGTATCCATTCTGGTTAGCAACGGGTAGGGTTTTAGAGCATTGGCATAGTGGAACGATGACTATGCGTGTTCCAGAGCTTTATAGAGCTGTTCCTGAAGCACTTTGTTATATGAGTGAAAAAGATGGAGAAAAATTAGGTTTAAAACAAGATGATTTGGTTTGGATAGAGTCACGTCGTGGTAAAGTAAAAGCAAGAGTTGATATGAGAGGAAGAAATAAACCGCCAGTAGGTCTTGTATATGTTCCTTGGTTTGATGAAAATGTGTACATCAATAAAGTTACTTTAGATGCTACTTGCCCACTTTCAAAACAAACCGATTATAAAAAATGTGCGGTAAAAATTTACAAGGCTTAATCTAAGGGTTGATAAAAATGAAGGGACGAAGAGAGTTTTTTAGCTTTATTTTTAAGGGTGCTTGTCTTTGCACAGCGGGAGGATTTTTAGCTAATATAAAATTAAAGGCTAGAGATGATTTTTATTTACTTCCACCTGGAGCTGAAAATAAAGAAAGATTTTTAAGTAAATGTATCCGTTGCGGGCTTTGTGTTAAAGCCTGTCCTTGGGATACTTTAAAACTTGCTGATTTATTAGATGAACCAAAGACAGGCACACCTTTTTTTAAAGCTAGAGAAATTCCTTGTCATCTTTGCGAGGACATTCCTTGTATAAAGGAATGTCCAACGGATGCCTTAGATAAAAAACATTTAGATCAAGGGATAGAGTCTTTAAAAATGGGTGTTGCGGTTGTGGATTCTTCAGCTTGTATTGCTTTTTGGGGTTTGCAATGTGACGCTTGTCAAAGGGCTTGTCCTTTGATCGATAAGGCTTTAAAATTAGAGTATAAAAGAAACGAAAGGACAGCAAAACATGCCTTTTTAATCCCTGTTGTTGATAATGATGTTTGCGTGGGTTGTGGAATTTGTGAAAAAGTTTGTGTTACTCAAACGCCTTCTATCCGTGTATTACCGCGTGAATTTATCTTAGGAAAAGATTCAAGTCATTATGTAAAAGGCTGGGATAAAGATGATGAAAAACGTTTAAAAAATGCCAATTCTTCTAAACACTTTGACGCTAAAAAAGTGCAAAATTATCTTAATGAAGGAGATAATTTATGAAATATTTGATTGCTAGACGCATAGTTCAAATAGGAATTTTATCTCTTTTTGGTTTTAAGGCAACGGATTTTATTTTAAAAGGAGATTTAAGTTCTTCTAAACTTTTTAACACTATACCTTTAAGCGATCCTTTTGCCATTTTGCAAATTTTTTTAGCGAGTTTGAGTGTTGATTTGACTGCATTATTTGGCGCTATAATCATTGCAATTCTTTATGGAATTTTTTTAGGTAGGGCTTTTTGTTCTTGGGTGTGTCCTATAAATTTAATCACAGATTTTGCTGCTTTTATTCGTTCTAAATTTGGATTTAAGAATAGTAAATTTTTAATTTTAAATAAAAAATTTCGCTATTATGTTTTATTTTTGGTTTTAATTCTTTCTTTTGCATTGTCTTTGCCTATCTTTGAAAGTTTTTCTTATATAGGGATTGTACATAGAGGAATTATTTTTGGTACTACTTCTTGGATATTTATCGCTTTTGTAATTTTTTGCATAGATGCTTTTTTAAGTCCTAGGGCGATTTGTTCTCATATTTGCCCTTTGGGTGCTTTTTATGCTTTAATCTCTCGTTTTGCTTTGCTAAAAATTCAGCATAAAAGTCAAAATTGTACGAAATGTTATCATTGTGTTGGAATTTGTCCAGAAAAACAAGTTTTATGGATGATTGGAAGAGAAGATGCGAAAGTAACTTCGGGAGAATGTATAAGATGCGGTAGGTGTATAGAAGTTTGTAATGATAATGCTTTAAATTTTAATATTTTTGATTTAAGGAAAAATTGATGAAAAAGAAAATTATTTTACTTTCAGCTGCGGCAACTCTTTTTTTGGTTGCATGCGGGGTTAATAATGGATTGAGTTCTGAACAAATTGGACTTAGAAAAGTAAGTTTGGAAAATGAAAATAAAGTTTCCTTAGTGGAAGCAAATTATACCAATTTGCAACCTGGAGAATCGACTCGTTTTGAAAGATCTTATGAAAATGCTCCACCTCTTATTCCACATGCGATTGCAGATATGCTTCCTATTACAAAGGATAATAATACCTGCTTAAGCTGTCATGATAAATCTATCGCTAAAGATGTGGGTGCAACTCCACTTCCAGCAAGTCATTATTATGATTTTAGACACAATAAAAGCACTAAAGATAACATCAGCGATGCGCGTTTTAATTGTACTCAATGTCATGTGCCACAAAGCGATGCTAAACCTTTAGTGGGTAATAGTTTTAAACCTGAATTTAAAAATGAAAAATTGAAAAGTCATTCAAATTTGATCGATGTGATTAATGAGGGTGTAAAATAAAACAATAAAATGAAAAAATTTCTTTTTATTTTGTGTCTTTTTTGCGTTTCCTCTTATGCTTATGAGCTGAAAATAAATTCAAATATAACAGCTTTAAAACTTGATAAGCAAAACTTATATATAGGCACTGATAAAGGTGAAATTTTACTATATAATATTAAAGATAAAAGTTTGAAAGAGCTTTTATCTTTTCCAAAAATTAAAAATTATTATGGCGATGAATTTGCCAAAATTTATAATTTTGATATTTTAAAAAACAAACTTTTAATACTCAGCGAGGGTGATTTTGGCTCTAAAAATTTAAGTTTTTATAAAGAGAGTTTGCAAACAAAGAAACTTGAAGAAAGTAGCATAATAAAAGCATTTTTTATCGATGAGGATACTTACCTTTTAATCTCCATTGGTTCTGAAATAGAATTGATTGATAAAAATTTAAATCATATAAAAAATTTTAATTTTTCTTATTCTAGTCTTAATGATGTGATGTTAAGCGAAGACAAAAATAAACTAGTTGCAGGTTTTGAGAGTGGAGAAGTCAAGCTTTTTGATTTGAAAAATTGGAAAATACTGAAAAACTATGATAAAATACATAAAGATAATATTTATCAAGTAGATTTTAAAAATAATGTTATTTTAAGTTGTGGAACGGATAGGCGTGTAGGGATTATAAAAAACAAAGAGCAAAGATTTTTACAAAAAGATTTTTTAATTTATGCTTGTGCTTTAAGTCCTAATGGAGAATTAGCAGTTTATAGCGATAATGAAGCTGGAATTAGCGAAGTTTTTAACACGGATGATTTTAAAACTATTAAAACTTTTAATAATAAAAATTTGATGAGTGAATTTATTATTTTTTTAAATAATAAAGATTTTATCATTTCAGGTTTTGGGGATACCATAATATTTAGGAGTATTGATGAATAATCTTTCTAGTGTTTTAATTACGGCAAAAGAAGAATTTGTAGATGATTTAAAAAAAGCTATTTCTGAAATTCCTTTTTGTTCAGTAGAGCTTTGTGAAAATGAAAAAATTATAGTTGTGATTGAAAGTGAAAAATTAGAAGATGAATTAAATTCTTATAAAATGCTAGAACAATTGCCAAATATAATCAGCATTAATATGGTTTTTTCTTATCAGGATTTGGATGAGGATATGCAAAAAGCTATAGATAGTGGCGCGATAGAAACAATAGAAAAAAATGAAAAAGCTGAAAATATAAAATATTACGGTAGTATTTTTAATAAAATTTAAAAAAGGTGAAAAATGATATTTTTAATCCCTTTGTTGATCATCGTAGGTGTTATTTTTGGAATAGACTATTTATATTTTAGTGATGAAAATAGTAAAATCGAAACACAAAAGGAAATCAAACAAGAAATGAATTCTAGTTTGAAAGATGAAAGAAGTAAGTATATAGAAGAGCTTTTTGATTCTAAAACAAAACAATAAAATGGATTATTTGTTATTTATCTTTACTTTTGCGAGTGTTTCTTTACTCCCAGGTTTATGCATGAACCTTGCTTTTTCTCTAGGCCTTTCTTTGGGTTATAAAAATGTTTTATGGATGATGATTGGGGAATTATTCGGCTTGGCTATTATTGTTATTTGCTGTGCTTTTGGTGCAAATTTTATTTCTCAACATGCCAATTTATTTAAAATTTTTAAAATATTTGGAGCCTTGTATCTTTTTTATGTGGCTTTTAATTTGATTAAATCTCATGCTAAAATTCATGAAACTAAAATCACCAAAAAGGCTAAATTTTCTCTAGTTTTTCAAGGTTTTATTACTTCGATTACAAATCCAAAAACTTGGATTTTTATTTTATCGATATTGCCTTCATTTTTAAGATTTCATACTAGTGTGCTGTTTTTAACTAGCATGATTTTATTGATCGAATTTTGTTCATTAAATTTATATGCTTTAGGTGGAAGTTTTTTTAAAATTTTTATGAATAAACATTTAAATAAATTAAATAAAATAAGTGCTTTTTGCATTATTATTTTAGCAATTGGCATTATGTTTGATTAAAGGCTAGGTTAAATTGCTTTTTGCTAAAATAAATAAAAAACTACTAGGAAAAATTGATGAAAAATACAATTACTGAAGCGTCTATTTATGAAGCACAAGGACTTAAGGAAGAAGCTTTAGAAATTTATAAAAATATTTTAAAAAAGGATCCTAGTAATCAAAATGCTATTGATGCTGTTCGCAGACTTAGCGGATTTAAATCCAAACATAAAGATTTAAATGCTCAAATGCTTGATTTTTTTATTAATATGAAAAGCGATACTGAAATCAATGAATTTAAAAGATGGTTGGTAAAAATATGAATTTAGAAGATTTAGCAAAAAAAACAATCAGTGAAGTTAGTTCCATCATGGAAGAGCAAAGAAGACAAAGTGAAATTTTAAAGCAGCAAGAAGAAGATATCATAAAAACTAATGAAAAAAATGAAGAACCCATCGTAGAAGAGATTTCTCAAGATTTGCAAGATGAAATTATTACGATAAAAGAGCAAGAAATTGAAATTCCAATGCAAAGCAAGGAGAGTGAAAATTTATCGTATGCTTTAGAGGAAAACTCTCATTTTGTTTCTCAAGAACCTCAAAGCTTTAATGAAGAGATATTTTTTAGCAATCTTAGAGAGCGAATTTTAGTTCTTTTTGAGGGCTTAAATAGTGTTAAAAAAGAGGATCTAGAATCAAGACTTAATCTCACAACTAATTTTTTAGAGTTTTTACTTGCAAATATCGAAGATCGACTTAAAAAATAACTCCGATTTAGCTTTTATTGCAAATTTCTTAAAACCTTACACCCAAAGAGCTTATTTAGTAGGTGGTAGCGTCAGAGATATGCTTTTGGGTTTAGAACTTTTTGATTATGATATTGAAATTTACGACATCGATGCAAAACAATTTGATGCTATTATGCAAAAATTAGGTGCAAAGGGCTTTGGCAAAAGTTTTTTTGTGTATAAATTTCGCAATTTTGATTTAGCACTCGCTAGAACAGAAAATAAAATATCCTATGGACATACAGGCTTTGAAGTAAAAATTTGCAATGATGAAAAACTAGGTGCAAAAAGACGAGATTTTACTATAAATGCTTTGATGATCAATATTTTTAGCGGAGATTTTTTAGATTTTTATAATGGCTTGCAAGATTTAAAAGATGGCATTTTAAGACACATTGATGAGCAAAGTTTTCAAGAAGATAGTTTGAGAATTTTAAGAGCCATTGTTTTTGCTTCAAGATTTGATTTTGCAATAGCCAATGAAACTTTAAATTTAATGCGAAATATGGATATTAAAGATCTTAGTAAAGATAGAATCAACACTGAGCTTTATAAGTTCTTTAAAAGTTTAAAACTTGAAGTTGGATATAAATACTTACAAGAACTTCATTTGGAAAAAGAAATTTTTAACTTCGAGAGTAATTTTAAAAGCCTAGAATTTCAAAATTTGCTTAAAGAAGCTAGAAAGTTCATTAAAGATGAGGCTTTATTTTTATATCTGTATCTTAATTTTTTTAAGTTAGATAAAGAAGTGTTTTTTAAAAAAACTAAACTAAAAAAAGAATATTTTAAAAAAGCAAATCAAGCTTTTTATTTGAATGATGTAAATGATTTTGAATTAGCAAAGATCGCTTTTGATATGCCTTTAAAAGAATGGCTAGGGCTTTGGGATGAAAAAAGGGTAGAGCAGGCTAAAAAACTTAAACTTTATGAAAATAAATTTGAGAGTAAAATTGTAGCACAGGATCTTATAAATATTGGATTTTTTGGAAAAACATTGGGTGAAAAACTTCAAGAATTAAAAGAAAATGAACTTAAAGAATATATCAAACTAAATAAAAATACTTAAAATAAAACGTTTTTTTAGAAATTTTCAAAATAATGATAAAAATTTCATAGTAAAAACTTTATTATTTTATAACTATTTTAATAATTTTGAAAAGTAATTTATTTTGTGGCTTAAGTTTTTGAAATTTAAGAAAATATGTTTAAAATAAAACAAAAATTGAAAATATAGTTTTGGCTAATTGAACCAAAACTATTATATTTTAATCCTCAATTCTAAATTTAAATGTGATTAAATTCCACAGCTTAAGATCTTTTTTTAATCGTTCGCAACCCTCAAACATATTTTCCATATCTGTAACCTTACTCACATCCCAAGTTTCTATACCACTAAAATCTTTACGTTTATTCCCTCTAAACAAATCTTTAAAACTTTTAATTTTACTCGTATCAAGATCGCCTAAATAAACATTTATATCTTTGATGAGTTTTTTTAATTCGGGTTTTGATTTTGGTGTGTATTTGCAATTTTCATTTAAAAATTTCGATTTGTCTTCTGCTTTACTAAGATTAAGAAGTATATGGTAGCGGTTATACTCATCATTATTTTTTGCATTTTTTTTATTACCGAATTTTTTTCCTAGATCATCAATAACTTGTTGTGGTATTATTGCGCCTTGATTAAAAAGATTTAAAACCTTCTCTCTTTTAGCCCTTAATTCTATTATTGATGCCTTTCTTAATTCTTCTATTGCATCTAAAAGTTGCATATCTAGATCTTGTATCATTTTTTTCCTTTGTTTGTAAATTTTAAATATTTTATCAAAAAAATAAAAAAATTAGATTTGATTTTAAGATGAAAGAGTATTTATTATGAAAGTAAGAAATAAAGAGAATAATAAATTTCTCTTTATTAATAAGTTTTTGTTTTTAAATCAAACTTTTCGCTAATTCTTTAGCTCCTTTTAGATCTACTTTTCCAGAACCAAGCAGAGGAATTTTTTCTACTTTAAAATAGCGGCTTGGTTTAAAGATGGCAGGCATGTTAGAATTTTTAATCGCTTCACAAATTCCTTCAAAAAATTCATCATCACATTCAATAAGTAAAGCGATTTGCTCTCCTTTTTTTTCATCTTCTAAAGCTACGGCACAGAATTTAACCACATCAGTATTTATAAATTTAGCTATTTCTCCTTCTAAAGTTCCAAGAGAAATCATTTCACCACCGATTTTTGCAAAACGAGAATAACGATCAACAATATACAAGAAGCCCTCTTCATCAAGATGCCCTTTATCGCCTGTATTGTACCACCTAATGCCATCAATTTCCTTAATCACTTCATCGGTTTTTTCTTTATTGTTAAGATAACCCACCATAACTTGATGACCACCTATGAGTATGAGTCCGTCTTCATTTGTTTTAAGGTTTTCATAAGTATTTGGATCAACGATTCTAATCGCTGTTCCTGGTAAAGGCATGCCCACACTTCCTTCTTTGTTTGCACGATGTATGATCCAATAATTCGCATCAAAACGATTTGGAAGATTTACACTTGCTACAGGCGTGGTTTCAGTAGCTCCATATCCTTCGAAAATAGTTTTTTTAAATTTCATTTCAAAAGCACTTCTAACTTCATTTTTGAGTTTTTCAGCTCCTGATACTACAATTCTTAAACTTTCAAACATTAAAGCATCTAATTTTTTATTTCTTGCATAAATTCCTAAAAATGTAGATGTTCCACACATGATGGTTACATTGTTTTTAGCTATGGCTTTAGCTACACCTAGAGCATCGGTTGGATCTGCAAAAGTGACACTTTTAATCCCTTCAAGTAAAGGTAAAAATGTCGTAACGGTTAAGCCAAAAGCGTGAAAAGGTGGTAGGGATGAAAGTATAACATCGCTATTTCTTGTGCATAAAACATCAGAAATTTGAGCAATATTGCTTAAAATATTTCTATTATTAAGCATGATGCCTTTTGGTGCGCCTTCGCTACCACTACTAAAAAGTATAGCCGCTATGGCGAGATTGTTTTTAGAAGGAGTGAATATAGCTTTTAAAATACAAGATGGTAAAATACTTACCATTAGCATTGTTCTTAAGATTTTAGCTTTTTGTTTTTTGAAATTATCCACAATATCTTCCATAAAAATCAGATGAATATTTTCATCAAAATTTAATTTTAAGCCTTTATTTTCTAATTTTTCTAAGAATTTTCTTGAGGTATAAATTTGTGAAATTTGTGCGTTTTCTACGGCAGCTTTTAAAGCCTTTTCTCCAGCTGTAAAATTAAGATTAACAACAACTTTTTGAGCAATTAACACTGAAAGATTGACTAAAGAACTTGCAAAGGATGCGGGAAGTAAAACACCCACGCATTCTTCTTTAGGTGCGTAGCTTCCTCTTTGAGTTTGGATATTTAATTTTTGAGTATTTTCTTTTATGAAAGCACTTAAAATCAAACTAAGACTAAGCATTTTTCTATAAGTGATCGCACCGGCTATAGTATCTATAATAGCTATATCGTTAAGATTTCTTTTTGCATTATCAATCCATAATCTAGCGATAGTATGCATAGCTTCACATTGAGATTTCCAAGCCATAAAAGAAAGCTCAAAAACCTTAGCCTTGACTTCATCTTTTTTTGAATGCAAAGACATTGCTTTACCAAAGGCTATAGCTACATTTCTTTTGCTTAAAGTTTTATTTCTAGCAGAAAATTCTTCATCACTCCTAGAAAAAGAGCTTCCCCAAAGTCCTCTTATATAAAAAGGTAAGATAATTCCATCATTTTCCTCTAAATTAGAACAAACGTGTTCAAATCCGGCTCTAAATTCGTTTAATTGCCCATGTCTTGATAATACACCTTCAGGAAATAAGCAAACAAGATTGCCATTTTTAATATATTCTGCGATGAGTTCTAAACTAGCTTTACTTCCTCCGCTTGAAACAGGGATTACACCAAATTTATCCAAAAAGAATTTAATATACCATTTAGAATAAATGCTTCTTTCCATTACAAAATAAACTTTTCTTGGTATAGCCATTTGCACAATGGCCCAATCTATAAAAGAGATATGATTGCCTAAAAGTAGGGCGCCTCCTTTTTCAGGGATATTTTCAAATCCTTCCACAAGCAAACGATATCTTCCTAAAAATGCAATATTTAAAAGAATTCTTATGAGAGAAAATGGGAGTTTATATATAACATAAAGTGCGCCTAAAAGTGAAACAAACATAATAAAATAAAAAAGATAAATCACATCAAGCTTTAAATTTGCAAATAAAGTAGCCAAAACAAGAAAGGCTAACATGGTTATATTTTGTATAAAATTATTTCCAGCTAAAATTTTTCCAAGCTCATTTTCTTTGGCGTGAAATTGTATAAGTGAATTTAAAGGTATGATAAACATTGCCCCACAAAAACCAAATAAAAAGAATAAAAAACTATAAGTGATCAAGCTTGTAAAATAGGGGATGCATAAAGTGATAGCAAAAACACCTATTGCACCTAAAGGAATGAGTCCTAATTCTATATAATTTTTAGAAAATTTTCCAGCCATTAAAGAACCTAAAATCACGCCTATGCCAGAAAATCCTAAAGAAATTTGTACAAAAAAGGTATTATCGATTAAAAGTTCATTTTTGCTAAAAACAGGAAAAGTAACAAGATAAAGTTGAGAAATAGCCCAAAATATAGAAATTCCAACGATGCACAACCAAATGATTTTATTTTTAAAAATAAGCTTTAAATTTTTAATCAACAATTGGGCGCTAAGATATTCTTTTTTATTGAATTTCAATTCTTTATCTTCGGTTTTTAATTCCGGTAAGCGACAAGCTAGGTAAAATTCCACCAATGAAAAAAATATAAGTACAAATCCTAAAGGAGCTACTTGTTTTAAAACATCCGAAGGATCATTGCCACTTGTAGGCTGATAGAGATTTTCAAAACTCAATGAAAATACAGCCATTCCAGCCAAAATAGCAACTATGCTAACAGCATTAACCGCACCATTTCCCATAGCAAGAAAATCTTTTCCTACTAGTTCTTTTATAAAGCCGTATTTGCTAGGAGAATAAAGCGCTGCTTGAATTCCTAAAATAAACGTAAAAATAAAGGCAGTCCAAAAAGCTCCATTATAATAACAAGCACAAATAATAATGGTTAAAATCACACTAAAGCCAGCTGAAATTTTCATAATCCAGTTTTTAGGATATTTATCCGCTAAAAATCCCGAAGGGGAAAGCATTAATATAAAAGGGAGTAGTATAAGTGCATTAACAATGGCTGTTAATAAAAGTTGAGTATCTTCTTCATAAATTTTATAAATAGTATTTTGAATAATAATTTTATGCCCCAAATCAACAAAAGCATTGATAAAAGCTACAAGCAAAAAGGGTAGAATACCATTGATTTTCAAAAAAGATTTTTTTTGCATTTTTAATCCTTGATTGTTTTTACAAAAAAATATTTTAACATATTTTTCAATACCATAATAAATTTATTATTTTTTAAAATGCACAATAGATTTATTAAAAAGAATTGTTTATAGAAAATTAAATATAATTAAAATAATATTATTTTATTTTTTTCAATAATTATTTTTTATAAAAGAAGGTTTAATGCAGGATTTAGATGTATTTTGTTAAATTAATATTTTACTTATATTTTAGGAGTAAATTTGCAAATTCCTATTTATTCTAAATTCAAAGTAAAACTAGAAAGCAAAGGTTTAGATAGTATAACAAGTGGTCAAATTGCTTGGTTTGTGTGTAGTGTAGGTATTTTTATCATTTCCATGATATATTTTTATATCAGTAATAATTATGATCAATTCACTATTTTATTTATTATGCTATTTATTTTTATATTAAATATGCTTTATGGAAAAATTTTTTTGCCTTATTATTACTTGTGATATTAGTGTTTATATACATGAAATATTATGAATTTATTCATAATTTTAAAATTTTGTTTATGATTTTTATACCTATGATTCTTGTTTTTTTAAAAGGCTTGGAGATTTTATTCGGATATATTTTTTTAGTAACTATGGTATATATATTTGAGTTATTAGGAGGATTTTATAAATGAGATATTATGCAACGATTTATATCCATCCAATGAATTTTACATCCCTCATGCATTCATCTCATACTCATCTAGATGAAAAGGATAAATAATGAAAGGTGTGATATTTAAAAAAAAAGAACTAGACTTTTGGAAAAAATTTTACGAAAAACATGCAAAAGATGCTTTAAATTTTACAAAATACGATTCAGATAAAGAAGCTTGGCTAAAAGAGATGCACAAAACCATCACTTCTTACAAACAAGCTTCTAGTAATGGTATAGTATGGACTAAAGAAGAAAAAGAACTTTTTGAAAGTCTTTCTTTAAACGAACAAAGAAAAATGATAGTCAAAAAATCAGAATTAAAATCTGTTTTATTCCCTTATGTTAATGTAGATTATAAAGCTTATGAGTATTCTACAAGAAGTAAAGAAAGTGGAAAAGAAAGCTTTGAAAAAGCAAAAGCATTATTAAATAAAAATAAGGATAAAGTTTTTAGTAGGCTTGATAAAACAACAAGTGAAAATATACTGCATTTTTTTAGAATTGCTTATAAAAGTGGAAATTTAGAAGCAGGGGTGAATTTAGCTAAACTTTTATTTAAAAAAGCAAAATCAAGTGATTATGAGGGAGTATTTGATGATATTAGAGAAAGTGTAAAAATCACTAAAGATTTATTAAATCACAATATCCCAGAAAATGCTTATCATTATTATACACTTTATAAATGGAGTGATGATACAAGTCGTTTTTATCATAAAGAACTTACAAGTTCTATTTTAGGTTTAATCAGAGAAGAAGCAAAGGATTGCTACAACTATGCACTAGAATGTGTGGTGTGGGAAGCTATCGATGAAGAAGCACAAAGAAATGATAGAGATCTTTTAGGGGCTGAGCTTTACTTAGCGGCTGCTATTAAATATCAAAGTCCTATTGCCTTTTTTAAAGCAGCACAATTTTATGCTCCTTCAGGCTTAACTAGAGAAGTATTAGATTATGCTTTGATCCCTTATAATGCCTCTTTAAGGTGTGCCATTGCTTTAGGAAGCAAAGAAGCTTTGGAAACTCTAATTTCTAATTATAAAAATGGCTTAAGAATGATGAGAAAAAATCCTTTACAAGCACAACTTTTAACCACTCATCAAGAACAAAGAAAACTTATCAATGGGCTTGATCCTTATTTTGATGAGAGGTTTAAACCTGAATATATTATTGATTATGGTTCTCTGATTTCTTTGGGCTATGGTGGAACCATAGTTTATCCAGGCATTTCAAGATTGGTATCACAAGGAAGAATTAAAGATCCAAGAGATAGTGATGCTACTAAAGAGAGTATTAAAGAATATTATTTAACAGTATGGGAGATGTTGGTTTCTTTATTAGGACTTTTAAAATTTGTACCAATAGAAGAAGATGTTTTTTATTATATAGGTACCCAAATCTACTCCAAACTTATTTATGGTTATCCTTCCGCAAGGCCTTATGTCTTTCCTAAAGAAATACTGGATTTACCAATAGATTTTAGTAAAGGATTAGAAGGCTATGGTATAGATCCTAATAAAAATAATAATGAAAACACAGAGGATTAAAAATGCAAAGTATTAATTTAGATAGAAGAAAAGCTTTAAAGAATTTAAATCAAATAGCACTTTTAGGCTTTGGTGGATATATACTTCTAAAACAAAATTTTATGGATTTGTCTTTAACAAATGAAGTTTGTTATAATGATATAAAGTTAAGCTCTTTAGAGGATTTAAAAAGCTATATTAAGCTAGATATTAATTTAAATCAAATTTGCAAAGAAGCTTTTATTTATAAAGACTATGAACTTTTAAAAGAATATTTTTTAAATCCTAGCCTTTATTATAATAAAAATAAAAAATTATCCTTTAAAGAATTAAAACTTGAAAATAAAAGTTTATTTATCAAAGCTCCTAAAAGTTTTATAAAAGCCTTAGAAAACCTTATAAAATATGATAATAATTCACACAGTATAACAAGTTTTATATACCAG